>JANNJX010000400.1:0-3369 GCA_031396005.1 Burkholderiales bacterium | reverse complement strand
AGCGCTGACGCAGATTCCATGTCGGCACGGGCACGCACGACACAGCCCACTTCAGATGCCGGATATACGACTGCAGGCTCAACCCTTCATGCACCTCTCAGATCGATCAATCGCTGGCGTTGGCGGGGGAGTCCATATATGTGGGGTTAGTCACCGCTTGTGAGGGATGTGCAAAGGGGGGTCGCGGGCGCGCTTCGAGAACGTCATCGAGAAGGTCAATGCGCTGAGCGGTCGAGCGCGTGCGTCGGGATCGCAGGTGGTCCATGTGCACCATGAGGGAGACGAAGGCCCGCTCCAGTTCGGCAGCGAAGGCTGGGCGCTCGCCGGCGGCTCGCTCGCCGCTGCTGAAGACATCCGGCTCAGGAAGACGATGCCGAACGCTTTCCATGGCACGGAGCTTCACCAGCTGATGCAGGACCGCGGCGCGTCTCGCGTCGTCATTGCGGCTTGCAAACCGAGTTCTGCGTCGACACCACAGTTCGTCAGGCGCCACTCGGCTACAGCGTCACCCTCGCATCCGACGCGCACTCCACCACCGACGGCGCGCTGACAACCGCACGCTGCGCTGGATGACGAGCTACGGCCCGCGGATGGAAGTCAAGCCCGCCGCCCAGGTGGCGTTCGACGACTGACTCCTTACGAGGCTGGCACCGCCAAAGCCCTGACGCGCCATCGTCACACCTCGGACTAGACCGGCCATGCGGCCCTGTTCGGCGCATCACAAGCGGGTGCCGACGGCTACCATTGCGTCCCGAGGAGACCAAACCGGATGCTCCCCGCTCACTGCGTTCGCGTCCACCAAAGGGCAGCGTCAGTGCTCTGGGGTGGCCTGGCACCACTGATATGCACGACTGGCTGACCCGACTCGACGCGCAGTTCCCGATTCGCTACACGGCTTGGTTCCTCAGCGCGGTGCTGGCGCTGCTCGCGGCGTTCACGTGGGTGGCGTTCGGCTTCGGCGGCTTCTGGGCGCTGTTCTTTCTGTTCTTCGTCGGCCTGGGCTTTCGCGACACGCGGCAGACGCGGCATTCCGTGCTGCGCAACTACCCGGTGATCGGGCACTTTCGTTTTCTGCTCGAGTTCGTGCGTCCGGAGATCCGCCAGTACTTCATCGAGAGCGACCGCGAAGCCGCGCCGTTTTCGCGCCAGCAGCGCTCTCTCGTCTATCAGCGCAGCAAGGGCCAGCAGGACAAGCGGCCGTTCGGCACGCAACTCGATCTCGGCCAGCCTGGCTACGAGTGGATCAACCACTCGGTGGCGCCGACGGCGCTGGCGAGCCACGACTTCCGCATCACCGTCGGCGGCATGCAGTGCACGCAGCCTTACAGCGCCAGCGTCTTCAACATCTCGGCAATGAGCTTCGGCGCGCTCTCGGCCAACGCGATTCTGGCGTTGAACGAGGGCGCGAAACGCGGCGGCTTCGCGCACGACACCGGCGAGGGTTCGATCTCGGTGCACCACCGCGCCAAGGGCGGCGACCTGATCTGGGAGATCGGCTCGGGCTACTTCGGCTGCCGCAACGCCGACGGCAGCTTCAACGCCGACAAGTTCGCCGACAACGCGCGCGACCCGCAGGTGAAGATGATCGAGCTGAAGCTGTCGCAAGGCGCCAAGCCAGGCCATGGTGGTGTGCTGCCCGGCGCGAAGGTCACGGCCGAGATCGCCGCAGCACGCGGCGTGCCGGAGGGTCACGATTGCATCAGCCCGTCGCGTCACAGCGCGTTTTCCACGCCTATCGAAATGCTGCAGTTCATCTCGCGTCTGCGCGAGTTGTCGGGCGGCAAGCCGGTTGGCTTCAAGCTCTGCATCGGCCACCCGTGGGAATGGTTCGCGCTGGCCAAGGCGATGCTGGAGACGCAGCTGCTGCCCGACTTCATCGTCATCGACGGCGGCGAGGGCGGCACCGGCGCGGCGCCGCTCGAGTTCACCGACCATGTCGGCGCGCCGCTGCAGGAAGGTCTATTGCTCGTGCACAACACGCTGGTCGGGCTGAACCTGCGTCACCGCGTCAAGCTCGGCGCCGCCGGCAAGGTGATCAGCTCGTTCGACATCGCCCGCCTGATGGCGCTGGGCGCCGATTGGTGCAACGCGGCGCGCGGCTTCATGTTCGCCCTGGGCTGCATCCAGGCCCAGGCCTGCCACACGGGGCATTGCCCGACGGGAGTGACGACGCAGGACCCGCAGCGCATGAAGGCGCTGGTCGTGCCGACGAAGGCCGAGCGCGTCTGGCGCTTTCACGAGCAGACGCTCGACGCGCTGAAGGAGATGGTGCAGGCCGCCGGCTTGAAGCACCCCAACGAGATCACCGCGCGCCACATCGTGCGCCGCACCGGAGAGCAGGAGGTCAAGCTGCTGGTCAACCTGCTGCCGTTCGTCAAGCCGGGTTCGCTGCTGGCGGCGATGCAGGGCGAGGCCGACTGGCCGCACAACGTCTATCGCGTGTACTGGCCGCAGTCGAGCAGCCAGACGTGGCAAATTGTCAGCCCCTGACTCGCTGCGCTCGTGTCCCCCGAGGGAAGCGCTGGCCGTTGGGGAGCGGCCCGGCGCTGGCCAGCAGGCGGCTTGACCACCTCGCGGGTTCAGCCCTTCGGCGGCGCCGAATCGATAAAACTCTGCCGCTGCTCCATCTTGTCGGCCAGGCGGGCCAGCGACAGGTGGCGCTTGCGCCAGTCGATCTGCGGGAAGCGGAAGTCGAGATACCCGAGCGCGCAGCCGACGGCGATGTCGGCCAGCGTCAGGTGAATGCCGGCGCAAAACGGCTTGTCGCCGAGGCCCTTGGCCATCGCTGCCAGTGCGGCGTCGATCTTGGCCATCTGGCGGTCGATCCAGGCTTGCGAGCGCTGCTCCTCGCCGCGGCCGGGCCAAGTTTTCTCCAGACGTGCTTCGATGGCCGCGTCCATCAAGCCGTCGGCGAGCGCTTCCCAGGTGCGCACCTCGGCGCGCTCGCGGCCCGAGCCGGGAATGAGTTTGCCCACCGGCGACAGCGCATCGACGTACTCGACGATGACGCGCGAGTCGAACACCGCCTCGCCGCCTTCCATGATCAGGCACGGCACCTTGCCCAGCGGGTTCGAGGCGACGATGGCGTCGTTGCCCCACACATCTTCGAGCACGAACTGGTAGTCGAGCTTTTTCTCCGCCATGACGATGCGGACCTTGCGCACATAAGGGCTGGTGACGGCGCCGATCAGCTTCATTGCGGTTTTCGAAGAGGGTGGAGTGCGACCTGATTCTATTGGGTGCCGAAGAGGCGGTCGCCGGCGTCGCCCAGGCCCGGCAGGATGTAGCCGTGATCGTTCAGGCAGCGGTCG
Organism: Burkholderiales bacterium; assembly: GCA_031396005.1. GTDB lineage: Bacteria > Pseudomonadota > Gammaproteobacteria > Burkholderiales > Burkholderiaceae_C > CADEEN01. The sequence goes on along the minus strand of JANNJX010000400.1, from coordinate 58 downwards.
ATGGCGCAGGTGGTGACCGGCACGTCGGGATGCTGCTGGTGAAAGTGGGCGATGCCCT
>JANNJX010000391.1:0-1771 GCA_031396005.1 Burkholderiales bacterium | reverse complement strand
GCCGAGGGCGGCCTCGAGGATCGCGGCGCGGGTCTGCTGACCCTTGTGGACCAGCCTGGGGATGGGGGTGTCGGTTTCCAACTCGGTTCTCAAGGCAGCTCTGGTGGTCAGCCGATAAATCGAACGATCGTTCTATTTTGCAGAATCCCAAGACCCTGCAATGTCGTTTTGTGGGCGTTTTTTAGGGCCACGCGACTATCTGCAACTCGGGTAAACCCGCAATCGCGTCCGGCCTACGATAGCCGCCGGCCCCGGCAAGGGGACACAAGGGGACGACGATGAAAGTCTGTGTGGCCGGGCTCGGCGCCGTGGGTGGCTTGGTGGCGGCGCGCTTGGCGCTGGCCGGGCATGAGGTGTCTGCGCTGGCCCGCGGCGCCACGCTGGCGGCAGTCCAGGAGCGCGGGCTGGCTTTGACAGCAGCCGACCGCGGGCGACGCGTCGCCCGCATTCGGGCCGCCCCCACGGCCACCGACTTGCCCGTGCCCGAATTGCTGATCGTCGCCTTCAAAGGCCAGGCCCTCGCCGCCGACGCGCCGAGCCTGGCGCCGCTGATCGGCCCGCAGACGCTGGTGCTGCCGATGATGAACGGCGTGCCGTGGTGGTTTCTGCAACCGCACGACGCCAAGCCGCTGGCCAGCGTCGATCTCCACGGCCGCATCGCAGCGACGATCCCGTTGCCGCAAACGCTCGGCGCGGTGGTGCACCTGACCTGCGTCAGCACGGCGCCGGGCGAAGTCAGGCACGGCTTCGGCGAGCGCCTGATCGTCGGCGAGCCCGGCGGCGGCATCTGCGGGCACATTAGCGAGCGCGCCCACCGCGTCTGCGCCGCGCTGGCCGACGCCGGCTTCCAGGCCGAGGCCAGCAGCGACATCAGGCGCGACCTTTGGTTCAAGCTCTGGGGCAACATGACGACGAACCCGGTCTCGGCACTCACCGGCGCCGCCTGCGACGCCATCCTCGACGACGAGCTGGTCAGCGCCTTCATGGCCCGCGGCATGGCCGAAGCCGCGGCGATCGGCGCGCGCATCGGCTGCCCGATCGAACAAACGCCCGAAGCGCGCATGGCCGTGACGCGGCAGTTGGGCGCGTTCAGGACGTCGATGCTGGTCGACGCCGAAGCGGGCCGCGCGCTCGAACTCGATGCGCTCGTCGGCGCGGTGCGTGAGATCGGCGCGCGCGTCGGCGTGGCCACGCCGAACATCGACGCATTGCACGGTTTGGCGCGTTTGATGGACCGCACGAACCGCATAAGGCGTGCCACCGATTGAGGTGCAGCCGTGCAATCGGATACTCTTCGCTCGTGGATGTTCTGCAACTCGATGTCTCCGGCCGCCCGCAAGCCTGGATCACACCCAGGGAGGCAGCGGTCATTTACGCCAGCGACGGCGTCGCCTGGACGCTCGGTGACGCCTGCCACGTGCTGCGCGGCGGCATCCAGCGCACGACGGGCAAGCAGTCGCGCATCGAGGTCCACGCCATCATCGCCGTGCGCGGCGCGGTGCCCAGCCGCGCCTGGCGGGTCACGCCGACCATCACCAACAGCAAGCTGTTCGTGCGCGACCGCAACGTCTGCGCCTACTGCGGCGGCCACTTCGTTTTCGAAGACCTGACGCGCGAGCACATCGTGCCGGTGTCGCGCGGCGGCGGCGACGCCTGGATGAACTGCATCACCGCCTGCCGCTCGTGCAACGGCCACAAGGGCAATCGCCTGCCCGAAGAAGCGCGCATGTCGCTGCTCTACCTGCCCTACGTGCCCAGCCTGCACGAGGAC
>JANNJX010000384.1:0-8518 GCA_031396005.1 Burkholderiales bacterium | reverse complement strand
GCTCGAGAACCAGCCCAACCTGTGGCTGTTCCAGCAGGCGGTGGACGACCTGATCCTCGAAGGCGACCGGGTCGCCGGCGCCGTGACGCAAGTGGGCATACGCTTTCGAGGAAAGGCTGTCGTTCTCACGGCCGGTACGTTTCTCGACGGTCGCGTTCATGTCGGCATGCAGAACTACAGCGCCGGCCGGGCGGGTGATCCGCCGGCCGTCAGCCTGTCAGCGCGACTGAAGGCGCTGAAGCTGGCGCAAGGTCGGCTGAAGACGGGCACGCCGCCGCGGATCGATGGGCGGTCCATTGACTTTTCGAAGTTGGTCGAGCAGCCCGGTGATTTGGACCCGGTGCCGGTTTTCAGTTTCATGGGGAAGGTGAGTCAGCACCCGCGCCAGGTGCCATGCTGGATCACCCACACCAACGCCCGCACACATGAAATCATCCGCAGCGGTTTCGACCGCAGCCCGATGTTTGCCGGCGTGATCGAAAGCGTGGGTCCACGCTATTGCCCAAGCATCGAGGACAAGGTCAATCGCTTTGTCGACAAAGACTCGCACCAGATTTTTCTCGAGCCCGAGGGTCTGACGACGCACGAGTTTTACCCTAATGGCATCTCGACGTCGTTGCCGTTCGATGTGCAGATCGCCGCGGTGCAGTCGATGGCCGGGCTGGAGAACGCGCACATCCTGCGGCCGGGCTACGCGATCGAGTACGACTACTTCGACCCGCGCGAGCTGCTGCCCAGCTTTGAGACGCGGGCGATCCGCGGGCTTTTCTTTGCGGGTCAGATCAACGGCACGACCGGGTACGAAGAAGCTGCGGCGCAAGGTCTGTACGCCGGCGTGAACGCGGCGTTGCAGGTCAACGGCCAACCGGCTTGGACGCTGCGGCGCGACCAAGCCTATTTGGGTGTGCTTGTCGATGATCTGGTCACCCAGGGCGTGAGCGAGCCGTATCGCATGTTCACCAGCCGCGCCGAATACCGTTTGCAGTTGCGCGAAGACAATGCCGACGCCCGGCTCACCGAGACGGGTCGCCGTCTGGGCTTGGTTGATGACGCCCGCTGGGCTGCGTTCAACCGCAAGCGCGAAGCTGTTTCACGTGAAACCGAAAAGCTAAGGTCGATTTGGGTGCGCCCTGGCTTGCTGGCTGCTGCTGATGCGGAAAGACTGTTGGGCAAGCCTCTGGAGCATGAGCATTCGCTCATCGACCTGCTCAGACGCCCGGGCGTGGGCTTCGACACCGTGGCCGAGGTGGCACACATCGCTCGACCCGAACTTTCTACAAGCGCCGCTGTTTCACGTGAAACGCTGAACGCAGAGTTTGGCGAGCCATTGGCCGGCGTCGTGATAGAGCAGGTCGAAATCGCCACCAAATATGCGGGCTACATCAACAAGCAAGCCGAGGAGGTCGAACGTGCTGCGGCCTATGAGCACTTGGTGCTGCCAGCCGAACTGGACTACGGGCAGGTGACTGCGCTCAGCCACGAGGTGCGGCAAAAGCTCGGCAAACACCGGCCGACGACCCTGGGCCAGGCCGCGAGAGTTTCAGGCGTGACACCGGCGGCGATTTCCCTGTTGCTGGTGCACCTGAAGAAGAGTCGATTCAAAGGATTCGTCGGCAACACCGTCGCGGCGCTGGCAAGGGCCTCGGACGAAGCCGCTTGAACTCCGCCGCCGACGACCCACGCTTCGAGCGCTACTTGGGCCTGCTCGCCAAGTGGAACGCCGCCTACAACCTCACGGCCGTGCGCGATCCGGCGCAGATGCGCGCACACCACCTGGCTGACTGCCTGGCCGTTGTCGAGCCGCTGCGCCGCCAGCGCGGGTGTGTTCCAGCCCGTGTGCTCGACGTGGGCAGTGGCGGCGGCCTGCCGGGCGTCGTGCTGGCGATTGCCGAGCCGGCTTGGGATGTCACCTGTGTCGACGCCGTCGGCAAAAAGGCAGCATTCATCCGGCAGGTGGCCGGTGAACTCGCCTTGCCCAACCTGCATGCGACGCATGCCCGCGTGGAATCACTGCACGCAGCCCCTTTCGACGTCATCACGGCGCGCGCCTTCGCCTCGCTGGCCGACCTTGCGCGCCTGACCCGCGTGCTGCTCGAGCCTGCCGGTGTCTGGATGGCGATGAAGGGCAAACGGCCGGACCGCGAACTGGCAGCCTTGCCGCGTGACGTTACAGCGTTCCACGTGGAGCCTCTTGTCGTGGCGGGCCTGGATGCCGAGCGCTGCCTTGTCTGGATGAGACCGCAATGAACTACCGAATGATGCTCCCACCACTGGTGCTGGCGCTCTTTGTCACGAGCGCCGCCGCGGAACAGCCAGTGCCGTTGCAGCCATTGGCTGCCATCGACGTGCCGTCTTACATGGGCACTTGGTACCAGGTGCTGTGGGTTCCCAATCGGTTCCAGAAGCAGTGCGTCGCCGACACCGCGGCGACCTATCGTGACCTGGGCAATGGCAGCGTCGAAGTGACCAACCGCTGCCGCGCCGCCGATGGCACGATTGACAGCGTCGTCGGCGTGGCCCGGCCGCCGGCGGGCGTATCGCGCATCGAAGCCGGAGCGTTGCGACCGGCACGGCTCGAGGTCAGTTTTCTGCCGGCGTGGCTGCGCTGGACGGGCATTGGCTGGGGTGCCTACTGGGTCATTGATCTGGCACCCGACGGACGGTACGCCATCGTCAGCGAAGCGGCTCGCGAGTACCTGTGGGTGCTGTCTCGACAGCCGGTGCTCACATCGGAAGATGACAAGGTCATCCGTCTCAAGCTCCAGCAGCTTGGGTTCGATTTATCACTGCTGCGCGTCCACCCTCAGTCTCCACGCTGACAGTCGATCTTTCAGAGAGTGACCACCTACATTTCGGACAGCGGCGCTGCTCAGTCGCGCGTGAGCAGCAACACCGAGTTCGTGCCGCCGAACGCGAACGAGTTGCTGATCGCCGCCCAGAGTCCACCGATGTCTTCGCCGCCGGCCGGCACCAGCGGCACCGCACACGCCCGATCCTGTTGTCTGCAATGAGCGTTTGGCGGCACGCGCCTCTCCTGTAGCGCCAGCGCCGTGATCACTGCCTCCAGCGCGCCGGCGCCACCGAGCAGGTGGCCATGCAGCGCTTTCGTCGAGCTGACGCGCAGGCTTTGCAATGCAGTGCCCCACACCGCGGTCAAGGCTTCGCACTCGACCATGTCGCCGACACGTGTCGCCGTGCCGTGAGCGTTCACATACCCGATATCTGCCGGCGACAGCGCCGCCCGTCGCAGCGCACTGCCCAACGCACGGGCCTGCCCGGTCGCATCGGGCTTGGTCAAGTGCATGGCGTCGCAAGACAGGCCCCATCCACGCAGCAGGGAGTACACACTTACGCCGCGGGCGCTGGCCTGTGTAGCGCTTTCCAGCACCAGGAACGCGGCCCCCTCGCCGAGCGCAAAGCCGCTGCGCGCCGCGTCGAAAGGTTTGACTGCCGCCTCAGGCGCCGCCGGGTCGACCGTGGCCAGCGTCTGCATCGCCTGCCAAGCCATCATCGAGCCGGGCACGATGACCGCTTCGCTGCCGCCGGCGATCGCCATGTCGACCTCGCCACTGGCCACGCTCTTGGCCGCTTCGGACAGCGCCACCGCCGACGAGGCGCAGGCCACCGAATACGTCAGCACTGGGCCGCGTGCACCCTGGCGCATCGCCACATGGGCCGCCGGCGCGTTGGCCATCAACGCCGGCACCGTCAGTGGCGGCACCCGGCCGCCGGCCTGGAAGGCGGCGTGGTACGCCGCGTCGAGCGAGCCCATGCCGCCGAGCCCGCAGCCGACGTAAACGCCCAACCGCTCGGGCTCGATGCCGTCATGCCCGCCGGCGTCCTTGACCGCCATGTCGGCCGCGGCGACGGCCATCTGGCTGACACGGTCCACGCCGACAAGCTGCAGCTTGGTGAACCAGCGCGAGGTGTCGAACGGCGCCAAAGCTGCCACGGCAGGTTTTGCCAGTTCGGGGAACACGGGGCGGATAGCCGACTCGCCTCGCATCAATGCCGCAAACATCAGCCGCGGATCGTCACCGTGCGGCGACACCACGCCCAGACCGGTGATGGCGACATCGTTCAATTTCTTCGGCTCGCGCTGCGGCCGGCGTTCACGCGGTGTGCTGCAGCGGCGGCACGCTCTTCGCACGCACCCGGTCGATCGCCTCGGCCAACTCAGCCAGCGTGTCCATGTTCGGGTTGTCGTCCGGCACCGTGACGCCCATGCGGTCTTCGATGTCGAAGATGAATTCCACCAACGCCAACGAATCGACGCCGCTGGCGCGCAGCGAGGCGTGGGCGTCGACCTGACTGGCCTCCAGCCCGTACTTCTCCTGCATCAGGTCCTGCAGTTCCTTCAACGTGCTGCTCAAGTCAAACCCCCCTCGTCACCAGCCACGATCACCGCGTTGTCGTCGTCAAATGATAGCGGCGGCTGCTAGCCCGCAACCCTCGGTGAACCCCAGCGGCCGGCCAGCGAGAGCGCAGCAAACACCAGCGCCAGCAGCAGACCGCCGGCGACATCCCACGCCACATGCTGCCGGGTGGCCATCGTCGACCAGACGATCGCGCCGACCCACAGCGCATTGCACCCGCGCAGCCAAGGCGGCGCGCCGATCGAGCGCAGCACATGCTCCACCCACAGCGCGGTGAACGCCGCCGTCGCCACGTGCAGCGACGGGCAGGCGTTGCCGGGCGCGTCCACGCCCTGCAGCAGCGCAAAGCCGGGGTAGGCCGACAGGTCCAGGGCCGGCCGCGGCACCGCGGTCGGCCAGAGGTAAAAGCAAACCAGGCCGGTCAGGCAGAGCGCGCCGATCCAGGCCGTGTAGCGCAACAGCTCGCGAAACGACGACAGCAACCCCGGCGCCACACCCACGTACAGCCACAACGAAAAGTAGACCCACAGCGCCTGCGGGACAAAGGCCACCGCGTCATCGAGCCAGATCAGCGGCATCAGCACCACGTCGTGCCGCGGATGGCGCAGGGTGTAGAAGTAGCCGATGAAGAACAGCCACATGAACGCGCAGACACCGAGGAACTTCAACCACCAGAGATAGCGCATGCGCTGCGCGAGCAACGTCGACCACGACAGCGCAAGGGCCGGGGCAGACAGCGCGGTCGCGGAAGGCAAGGAGTTCATGGAGGCGGATGGATTGTGGCCGGCGAGACGGACTGCGGCGCGAGGGCCTTCGGTACCATTGCCAGCCGCACTGCTTGTGGTTGTTGGCCTGAAAGTCCTGTTCGATGATCGAGACGTTACCCCCTTCGACTGCCCGAACTGCCGCAGAGCCCGGCGCGGCATCGGCTGCAGACGATGACGTGGTCTGCGACGTCGTCGTCATCGGCGGCGGCCCGGCGGGATCGACGGTGGCGACCCTCTTGGCGCGCGACGGCTTCGACGTTCAGCTGCTCGAGCGCGAGCAGCATCCGCGCTTTCACATCGGCGAGTCGCTGCTGCCGGCCAACGTGCGCCTGTTCGACGCGCTCGGTGTGCGCGAGCAGGTGCACGCCATCGGCATGCCGAAGTGGGGCGTGCAGTTCGTCTCGCCGCAACACCAGCACACCGCCTTCGTCGAGTTCAGCCAGGCCTGGGACAAGAGCATGCCGATGGCCTGGCAGGTGCGACGATCCGAACTCGACGAGATTCTGTTTCGCCAGGCGCGCACGCAAGGTGCGGCCACGGTCGAAGGCTGCGACGTGCGCCGTGTCGAGTTCGACGATGCGGGCGCCACGGTCTCGGCGACGCTCGACGACGGCAAGCCCAGACGCTGGCGCGCGTCGTACGTCGTCGATGCCTCGGGGCGCGACACGCTGCTCGCGGGTCAACTCCAAAGCAAGGCGCGCAACCCGAAGCACAACAGCGCGGCGATCTACGGCCACTTCCGCAACGCCAAGCGCCTCCAAGGCGAGAAGCTCGAAGGCAACATCAGCATCTTCTGGTTCGAGCATGGCTGGATCTGGTTCATCCCGCTGGCCGACGGCACGACCAGCGTCGGCGCGACCTGCTGGCCCGCGTACCTGAAGACACGCGACAAGCCGCTCGAGGACTTCTTCATGGACACGCTGGCCACCGTGCCGGTGCTGATGGAGCGCTTGCACGGCGCCACCCTGGTCGATGACCGCGTGCATGCCACCGGCAACTACTCGTACAGCGCACGCCAGGCCACCGGCACGCGCTGGTTGATGGTCGGCGACGCGTTCGCCTTCGTCGACCCGGTGTTTTCGTCCGGCGTTTACCTGGCGATGGAGAGCGCCTTCCCGGCCGTGCCGGTGGTGCGAGCCAGCCTGCGCGAGCCGCAGCGCGCGGCGGCTGCGCGCCGCCGCTTCGAAGCCCACATGCGCAAAGGCCCGCGCGAGTTCTCGTGGTTCATCTACCGCATGACCAACCCGTCGATGCGCGAGCTGTTCATGCACCCGCGCAACATCCTGCGCGCCAAGGAGGCCGTGCTGTCGGTGCTCGCCGGCGACATCTTCAGCCGCACGCCGTTCCGCCCGTCGTTGGCGTTCTTCAAGTGCGTCTATTGGCTGACGTCGCTCGGCCACCTGCCGCGCAGTTGGCACGCCTGGCGGCGCCGCCGAGAACTGGTTGCTGCCGACGCCGGCCCGGTCCAGGGCGAGACGGTGATGACGGCGGCGCGATGATCGACGTCCTCGACACCGACACGCTGCGATGCGGCGCGCTGTGTTCGCGCCGATCGCCGTGGGCGGGTGCGCCTGCGCCTGCTGGTGCAGCCAAGGCCGAGGCGCTGCTCGGCGGCCTGCTCTACGGCCACCCGGCCGAGCCGCCGATCGCCGGCGTGCCGCTGCCGCTGCTCGGCGGCAGCGCACCGGCGCTCGATGCATGGCTTGGCCAAGGCGCAGCCACCGCCGGCGCCAACCGCCACGGCGTGCGCTGGCAACACGATGCCGGCTGGCTCTTCGGCAGCATCGACGTGCCCGAAGCCGACGGCCTGGATGCGGCGGCCGGCCACGCCTACGCCGGCGTCTTCGAGGCGCTGCGCGCAACCGGCTTCACGCACTTGCTGCGCGTCTGGAACTACCTGCCGCGCATCAACGAAGAAGGCGCGGCGATGGAGCGCTACAAGCTGTTCAATGCCGGCCGCCAACAGGCTTTCCTCGACGCCGGCGAGCGCGCTTTCGTCGGCGCGCCAGCCGCTTGCGCGATCGGCACCGCGGCAGGCCCGTTGCGCGTGCACTTCCTCGCCGGACGGCGCGCCGTGCGCCATGTCGAGAACCCGCGTCAGGTCTCGGCCTACCGCTACCCGCAGCGCTACGGCCCACGCGCGCCGAGCTTCTCGCGCGCTGCCCTGGCCGAGGCCGGCGACGGCTGCTTGGGGCTGTTCGTCTCCGGCACGGCCAGCATCGTCGGTCACCAGTCGGCGCACGTGGGCGACGTGCGCGCGCAGGTGCGCGAGACCGTGGTCAACCTGCAAGCCGTGCTCGACAATGCACGCGGGCAGAGCAACGCACGCTGGTCGCTGCGCGATCTGCATGCCGTGGTTTACGTCCGCCGCGCGTGGGACCACGCCGCGGTCGTCGATGAACTCGCGCGCGCCGTGCCTGAACTCGGGCGCGATGCCAGCGCGATGGTTTTTCTGCACGCCGACATCTGCCGCCGTGAACTCGACGTTGAAATCGAAGGCCACGCCTGGGCCGAGGGAGAACTGGCTTGACACGACCGACCCGCGTTGCGGCCCTGGCGATGCTCTGCATCGCGCTGCCCGCCGCCGCCGAACAACAGCCGCTGTGGGAGGCCGGCCTCGGCCTGTCAGCGCTGACGCTGCCGCACTACCGCGGCAGCGACCAGAACCAGAGTTGGCTGCTGCCGCTGCCGTACTTCGTTTATCGCGGCGACATCTTTCGCGCCGACCGCGACGGCGCGCGCGCCGTCTTCGTCGACAGCCAGCGCTTCGATGTCGACGTCAGCGTCGGCTTTTCCGCGCCGACGCGCGGCGACGACAACGTCGCCCGCCGCGGCATGCCCAAGCTCGCCGGCGCGCTCGAAGTCGGCCCCAACGTCAACCTGCGCCTGGCCGAGGGCGCCGGCTGGAAAGTCGAGTTTCGCCTGCCGGTGCACGCCGTCTTCACCGTGCAGCGCGAGCCGAAGGCCATCGGCTGGACGACACAGCCCAACGTCAACGTCGATTGGCGCATCGCTGACTGGAACATAGGCGCGCAGGTCGGCCTGCTCGCCGCCACGCGCCGCTACCACGACTACATCTACGGCGTCGACAGCCGCTTCGCCACCGCCAACCGGGCCGCGTACGACGCGCCCGGCGGCCACGCCGGCTGGCGCCTGACCAGCGGCGTTTCGCGGCGCTTCGGCAACTGGTGGTTCGGCGCCTTCGTGCGCGCCGACTCGGTGGCCGGCTCGACGTTCCACGACAGCCCGCTCGTCAAACGCGACCACAACGTGAGCGCCGGTGTCGCGCTGTCGTGGGTCTTTGTGTAAACTACCAAATGATGGAGATTAGACATGATGTTTAATCCCCCACTCATACAAAATCTCGTTAGATGT
>JANNJX010000373.1:0-4456 GCA_031396005.1 Burkholderiales bacterium | reverse complement strand
CGCTTCAACAGCGCGGCGATCTTGCGCCGGGCGCCGGTGGCGTCGGTCTCGGGCATCAGCACGCAGAACTCTTCGCCGCCGTAGCGGCAGGCGACGTCGCTCTTGCGCAGGTTGGCCACCAGCACGCGGCCGAAGGCAGCGAGCAGGCGGTCGCCGGCATCGTGGCCGCGTTCGTCGTTGACGCGCTTGAAGTGGTCGAGGTCGATGATCACCGCGGCCAGAGGTTTGCCTTCGCGCTGCGCCAGCGCCCACATCGCCGGCAGCGTGTTGTTCAAGTGGCGGCGGTTGAACAGGCCGGTGAGTTCGTCGCGCGTGGCCTGCTGGCGCAGCGCTTCCTGCAGCGCCTGGACCTCGCTCATCTTCTGCGACAGCGCGTGGTTGGCCGCTTCGAGCTCGGCGCGTGCGCGTTCGGTGACGCGTCGCTGCGCGTCCTTTTCGTCGAGCTGGTGCTGCAGCAGCAGCAGCTCGGTCTGCAGGGCGGCGGCCTGATAGTGCGCGCGCGACGCGAGTTGCGCACGCTCTTGCGACAAGCGCTGCCACGCGCGCACGGCGGCCAGCGAGGCGACAGCATCGCCCTGCGCTTCGCGCACCTGCGATTGCAGCAGATGGACCGCGCAGCGCACGCGCAGGCTGACGCCGAGGTCACCCGCCGCGGCACGGTCGTGCGCGGCGTCGAGTTGCGCCGCGGCACTCGGCAGGTCGCCCTCCGCGCAGGCCAGCAGGGCTTCGGCCAGTGCCAGCTCGAGCTGCTCCTCGACGATCGGCTCGCGCTCGACCTCGCGGGCGCACAGGACGAGCCGGCGCCCGAGCGCCGCGTCGCCGGCGCTGAAGGCGGCGATCGCCATGGTCTCGAAGTGCTGCGTCAGTGCGCCTCGACCGCTGGCGTCTGTCGGCAAGGCGATGACGCGTTCGATGTCGGCCAGCACCTCGGCAGCGCGGCCGAGTTCGGTCTTGACGATGATGCGATTCACCCACAGGACGCTGGCCAGGCGCGGGTTCCTGGCGTGGTCGAAGCGCGCCAGGCCGGCCTCGACATGCTTCAGCGCTTCGTCGTAATCGCCGAGCTGCATCAGCTCGTGGGCGAGATTGCAATGCAGAACCGCGTCGTAGCCGTGGCCGCGCGCCGGCGGCGCATCACGCAGCGCCTGGTACATGTAGGCAAAGGCCTGCTCCGATTCGTTGCGCGCCGAGTAGCAGCCGGCGATCGTGTTCAGCAGCAGGCCGCGCTGCTCGTGGCGCAGCACCGCCAGGCCTTCGTCGCGCAGCGCCAGCACGAGCTGCAGCGATTCGTCGTAGCGGCCGGCGCGCCACAGGCCGCGCGCCAGCCCGGTCTGGGCGAGGATGCGGCCGCCGGCGTCGCCCAGGCGCTCGAAGATCTGCTGCGCCGCGCGCAGTTCGGGCGCTGCCACGCGCGGCCGGGCGAAATAGATCAGGTGAAAACCGCGCGCCAGCCGCGCCCAGCCCTCGCCCGCCGCGTCGTTGCGCGCCAGCGCCTTGGCCAGCGCCTCGTCGGCCAACGCGATCGCGCGCGCCGAGTCGATGTGCAGCAGCTTCCAGGCCTGCTGCGCCAGGCGCAGCGCGTCGCCCCTGCGCGGTGTGGTGGACTCCATGCGTGAATTGTGCGCGTCGCCACCTGCGCGGTGACCCCGGCAACACCGTGACGAACGACGCTGAAGCGAGAACTGTGCACGCTCGACGGCCGCACGCGTGCCTCTTGGAAAGACCGCGCGCCGGTCGTAGCATGCGAGTCCAACTTCAGGAGACACCGATGGCCACCGACACCGTCTGCACGCTCGTTCCCTATTTCAAGGTCAAACCCGGCCAGCTCGCCGCGTTTCGCGCCGGCGTGGCCGGCTTCGTCGAGCGCACCGGCAGCGAGAAGGGCTGCGTGCACTACGCGTTCTCGTTCGATGGCGACGACGCCCATTGCCGCGAGGGCTACGACGACGCCGCAGCGGTGTTGGCGCACCTCGACAACGTCGGTGCGCTGCTCGCCGAGGCGCTGAAGATCGCCGACATCACGCGTCTGGAGGTTCACGGTCCCGCGGCCGAGCTCGACAAGCTGCGCGCGCCGTTGGCTGGCTTGAAGCCGCAGTTCTTCGAGTTGGTGCCGGGCGGGATTCGACGCTGAGTCTCAGCGCCAGGCGCTGGCGCGGTCGAGCGCGGCCATCGTCAGCGCGTCGAGCTGCAACGACGCGGCGCGCGCGAGTTCATCGAACTGCGCCCCCGACGTCGCGCTGGCAATCGGCGCTGTCAAGCCCGGCCGCGCCATCTGCCACGCCAGCGCCAGCTGTGCCGGCGTGGCGTTGCACGCCCCAGCCGCGTCGTCGAGCGCGGCCAGGATGCGAAAGCCACGCTCGTTGAAGCAGGCCTGCTTGACGCCGGCACCGCGCGGGCTCTTCGCCAGATCGGCCTCGCTGCGGTACTTGCCGGTTAGAAAACCGCGCGCCAGGCCGAAGAAGTTGATCACACCGACGCCGCGCTCACGCACCAGCGGCTCGAGTTCGGCCTCGTAGGGCTCGCGGTCGACCAGGTTGTACAGCGGCTGCAGCGTCTCGTAGCGCGGCAGGCCGTGGCGCTCGCTGGTGTCGAGCGCCTGGGCCAATCGCGCCGCACTGTGGTTGGAAGCGCCAATGGCGCGCACCTTGCCGGCGCGGATCAGATCGGCATAGGTGCCCAGCGTGTCCTCGAGCGGCGTGGCCGGATCGTCGTCGTGCGACTGGTAGAGGTCGATGTGATCGGTCTGCAGGCGGCGCAGCGAGTCATCGACGGCCTGGCGGATCCACTTCGGCGACAGGCCCGTGCGGCCGGTGCCGTCATCGCCCATCGGCTTGCCGACCTTGGTGGCGATCAACACCTGATGGCGCTTGCCGCTCTTCTTCAGCCAGCGACCGATCACCGTCTCCGACTCGCCGCCGGCATGCCCCGGCACCCAACGCGAGTACACGTCGGCCGTGTCGATGAGGTTGAAACCGGCGCCGACGAACGCATCGAGCAAGCGAAACGAGGTGGCTTCATCGGTCGTCCAGCCGAAGACGTTGCCGCCGAAGACCAGCGGCGCGGTCGACAGGCCGGAGCGGCCGAGCGGGCGGTATTGCATGTCGCCTCTTTCTCAGACCGCGTTGCGCCGCGCGGCCCAGAACGTGGCGCCCTCGTCGCCATAGCGCTCGGCATGCGGCACGTCGGGCGCGAGTTCGAAGCGGTCGCCGGCGTGCAAGTGGCGCACGCTGTCGCCCTCGGTCAGCCAGAAATCGCCGCGCACCACCAGCGCCTTGACGGCGAACGGATGACGGTGCGTGTCGACCACCTGCCCGGGTTGCCACTCGCGCACCAGCACCTCGTCGAAGCCTTCGGCGCGGGCGGCGGATTCGAATTTCTCGTAGGTCACTTCGTGGTTGGTCATCACGTACTCCTTGGTGAATCGCCTGTCGGGTCGGCAGGCTCGCCGGCCAGTATCGCCTCAAGGTCTTGTCGCTCGCCCAACAGGCGAACCACATCGATAAAGTCCGCTCGCTGGACGTAGAACCAACGAACGGCAAAGCGCCGCAGCGGCCAGGATCGCAAACCCGCGCTCGGCCAAGGCTTGACCGCCTTGCTCGGCGTACCAGTGCGTGACCTCGATAACGTCGATCTCGGCACGAGGCCGAAGCACGACTCGATTCATGCGCTGTTGCGCATGGCCACTGCACGCAAGCGCGCGGCGGCTTGCTGCTCCCGGTTACGACGCACCAGATCGCGCAGGTACTCGCCGGCATCCGCATACTCGCTGTTGCGCACGCGCTCATCGACGAAGTCTCGAAGTGCGTCGGGCATCGCAACATTCACGGGCTTGGCGTCCATCGGGGTTCTTGGGTCCATCGAGCTGTCAGGCTTATCTAACCGCAGCGCGCTACATGCTGCGCCGGTACTGCCCACCCACCTCGAACAGCGCGCTCGTGATCTGGCCGAGCGAGCAGACGCGCACGGCGTCCATCAGCACGTCGAAAACGTTCTTGTTGTCGATCACCGCCTGCTGCAGGCGCTTGGCCATCGCGGGCGCGTCGGCAGCGTGCCTCGCATGAAAGTCGGCCAGGCGCTTCAACTGCGACTGCTTTTCTTCTTCCGTCGAACGAGCCAGCTCGATGTGATCCGATACCGCCTCGCCATGCGGGTTGCGGAAGGTGTTGACGCCGATGATCGGGACCTCGCCGGTGTGCTTGCGCATCTCGTAGTGCATCGACTCTTCCTGGATCTTGCCGCGCTGGTAGCCGGTTTCCATCGCGCCCAGCACGCCGCCGCGCTCGGCGAGCTTCTCAAACTCAGACAACACCGCTTCTTCGACCAGTTCGGTCAACTCGTCGATGACGAAAGCGCCCTGGTTCGGGTTCTCGTTTTTCGCCAAGCCCCACTCGCGGTTGATGATGAGCTGGATCGCCATCGCGCGGCGCACGCTCTCTTCGGTCGGCGTCGTGATCGC
>JANNJX010000353.1:0-4574 GCA_031396005.1 Burkholderiales bacterium | reverse complement strand
GAGGTTCGCTTGGCGGCTCATGTCGTTGTCAATGCAGGGTGCGAGACCGGCCCGACATCACCTGCTCGAGGTCTTCCAGCCAGGGCTCGGCCAGCGTGCGGATCTCGGCGTCGTTGACCAGGATGCGCTGCATGATGCGGCTCTTGTGCCGGCCTTCTTCCGCAGCCAGGTTGTGCTCGGTGGCGGCGTGCTTCAACTGTGCGATCAGCAGCACGCAGGCGCCTTCGAGCTTGACGACCTGGTCCCAGTTGGCGGCGCGTGCCGCTGCCAGCATGTCGTTGCTGGCGCGCTCCAGCGCTTCGTAGTAGCCGAGCAGCCGGGTGTCCATCGCGGGGGAAGATGGGGTGGTGTTCATGGCGTGTCTTGTCCTGCGCGTCAGCGTTGTGCCGAAGCGCCGTCGACTTGCGGCGCGATCGACTGCCAGGCGTCGTGCAAGGGCTTCATCAGCGCGCGGCACTCGTCGAGCGCCGCGGCGTCGTTCTTCAGGTTGGCCTGCGTCAGGCGCAGTGTTACGTAGGCGTAGAGGTCCGACAGGTCCGCGGCCAGCGCGCCGCCGGCGCCGAGGTCCAGGCTGGCCTTGAGACCCTCTTCGACGATGCGCACCGCGCGGCCGATCTCGCGGCCCTTGAGTTCGGTCTGGCCGGCGGCCATGGCCGCCTTGGCGCGCATCAGCGACTCGAAAAAGCCGTCGAGCAGCATCGCCACCAGCTTGTGCGGCGAGGCATCCTGGACGCCGGTTTCGACGCCGACCTGGCTGTACATGTGGGCGGGGGCGCGGCCGTAGGCCGAAGCAGCGGTGCGGTGCGGTGCGTACATGGGGCGGCTACCTGTGAACGGAAGTGTCTGGGCTTGCCAGGGTTATCGTCCGTGGAGCGCCGCGCTTGAGGCTGCTGATCGCTGGGATTGACCGCGAATTTTCGCGAATGTCCGCGAGCAAAAAATCAAGCGTTGTTGCGCGCGTCGTAGAAGTTGGACAGCGCCTGCAACTGCTGCGCGACGGCGCTCGACAGGCCATTCAACTGGCCCATGTTGCGGTCGAGAGCGGTGTACTGCGCGCGCAATCGCCGCTCGGTGGAGGCCAGGCGCGCTTCCATCTGGTCCTGGCGTTCCTCGTTGCGGTCGATGCGCGCTTGCAGGCTGTCCTTGCGCGTGTCGAACGCGCCTTCCGGCCCAAGCAGCACGTCGCCGAGTTCCTTGAAGCGGCGCATGAAGCCGCTGTCGGCGTTGGTCGTTCCGTTGGTGGCGAACAGCTTCTGCAACTCGCCCAGGTTGGCCAGGCCGTTGTCGAGCGCGCTGGCCCGGATCTCGAGCGTGCCATCGCGTTGTAGCGAAATGCCGATGTCCGACAGGCGGCCGAAGACCGACGAGGCGGAGGAGGGATCGTTCAACACTGCGCGCATCTGGCGCTGGATGCCGAGCACCAGGCTGTCGCCCTGCATCGGGCCACCGGTCTGGCTGGCCTCGTTGAAGCTTGTCTGCGTGCGGATGTAGTTGGCCAGCTCGTTGTACGACTTGACGAAGTCTTCGACCGCGGTCTTCACGGCTGCACCGTCGGCGGCCACGGTCACTTCGACCGGCGCTGTCGTCGTCTTGAAGAGCTTCAACGTCACGCCATCGGAGACATCGGCCAGCGTGTTGCTGGCCGACTCGACGTCGATGCCGTTGATGGTGGCCAGCGCGTTGGCCGCGCGCTGGTTGAACGTCATCGGCGAGGCTGCTCGCGCATCGAAGGCCAGCGCCGACAAGCCGTTGGCAGCCAGGCCGTCGTCGTTGCTCTCTGCCGCGGTGATGCGAAAGCCGTTCTCGGCGCCACTGTCTTTGGAGCGGATGGCCAGGCGCGCGCCGTTGGCGTCGTTGATGACGGTGGCGGTGACGCCGGCGTTGGCGGCGTTGATCTTGTCGCGCACCTCGGCCAGCGTGTCGTCTTCCGCGCCGAGGGTCACCGTGACGGCGGTCGCGTCGGCTTTCGCGTCGAAGCCGCTGATCGTGGGCGAGCCGGTGTAGGTGCCGAGTTCGATGGTCAGTGTGCCGGCTCCGAAGACGGCCGGGTCGGCGTCGTTGAAGCGGCGGCTAGAAGCGGTCTGCACTGCGGCCAGCTGCTGCACCTGCACTGCGTAGGCGCCGACGGCGGCACCGGTGGCGGTGGTGATGGAGACGGCAGCATCGGCGCTGGCGCCGGTGGTGCGGCCCCACAGCGTCGCCGAGCTGAGCGCGGTGGCCTTGTCGCGCATCGTCGAGACCATGCTCTGCATCTTGCCGAACTCGGACAGCTTGGTCGTGAGCTGCGTTTCCTGACGCTCGAGCGCCGCCAGCGGCTGGCGCTCGATGGCCAGCAACTGCGAGACGATGCTGTTGATGTCGAGCCCGCTGCCGATGCCGGCGGAGGTGATGGTGGCCATGTGGTGGTATTCCGGTGACGGTCGTCGTCCGGTTTTCGGCAGCGCCTTGCGGCGGCTTGAGCGTGGGCGCTGGCGAAAACCGTGCAGCGCGTGACACGCTGCACGGATCGCCGCGTCAGCGCTGGAGCAGCGACAGCACCTGCTGCGGCAACTGGTTGGCCTGCGCCACCATCGCGTTGCCGGCCTGCTGCAGGATCTGCGCGCGCGCCAGGGCCGCGGTCTCGGCGGCGAAGTCCGCATCCATGATGCGCGAGCGCGCGGCGGCCTGGTTTTCGGCCGAGACCTGCAGCGTGGCGATCACCGCTTCGAAGCGGTTCTGCGCCGCACCGTACAGTGCCCGCTCGCCGTTGACGGTGTCGAGCGCGGCGTCGAGGTTGGTCAGGGCCAGCGTCGATGCGGCGACAGTCGTCAGGCCACCGCCGGTCACGGCAGTGATGGTGGCATCGGCGGACATGTCGGCGGTGGTGATCGTCACCGTCTCGCCGCTGTTGGCACCGACCTGGAAATCCTGCGCGCCGGCGCCGGTGGAGAGTATCGCGATGCCGTTGAAGCGCGTCGAGCCGATCGTGCGCGTGATTTCCGCGCCCAGCTCCTGGTATTCGGCGTCGAGGCTGGCACGGTCGCTGACGCCGTTGGTCGCGTTGGCCGATTGCACAGCCAGCTCGCGCATGCGCTGCATCATTTCCGAGAGTTTGCCGAGCGCGCCTTCAGCGGTCTGTGCCAGCGAGATGCCGTCGTTGGCGTTGCGCACGGCGACGTTCATGCCGCGCACCTGCGCGTTCATGCGTTCGGCGATGGCCAGGCCGGCGGCGTCGTCCTTGGCGCTGTTGACTCTCATGCCCGACGACAGGCGCTGCATCGACGTCGCCAGCGAAGACTGGGACATCGACAGGTTGCGTTGCGCGTTCAGCGAAACGAGGTTGGTATTGATGGTTTGGGGCATGTTGAGCACTCCTAGAGAATCGATCACTCCCGGCGCGAGTGCCGGCCCTGCGTCCAGGCCATGCAGGTCGAACGCTGGTGATCATTGTGGGAAGTGCTTCGGCGCCGTGATCGGCCGAACAACAGCCGGAAAGCCCTGCAAAAGAAAAGCCCGCCTCGACGCGAACGTCGAAGCGGGCTTTGGATGCGGCTCGGACGAGCCGCGCCGTCTGATCGCTCAGCGCAGCAGCGACAGAACCTGCTGCGGCAACTGGTTGGCCTGGGCGATCATCGCCGAGCCGGCCTGCTGCAGGATCTGGGCACGCGACAGGTTGGCCGTTTCCGCAGCGAAGTCGGCGTCGGTGATGCGGCTCTTCGCAGCAGCCTGGTTCTCGGCCGACACTTGCAGCATGCCGATGACCGACTCGAAGCGGTTTTGCGACGCGCCGTACAGTGCACGCTCGCCGTTCACCGTGTCCAGCGCGGTATCGATGTTGGTCAGCGCGGTGTTGGCGGCAGCCAGCGTGTCCACGCCGCCACCCGTGACGGCCGTGATGCCGGCATTGGTGGACATGTTGGTCGTCGTGATCGTGACCGTCTCGCCGTTGTTAGCGCCGACCTGGAAGACCTTGGCACCGGAATCAGCCGCCAGGATGGCTTGGCCGTTGAACTTGGTGGTGGTCAGCGTGCGGCCGATTTCGGCAGCAAGTTCGGTGTACTCGGCGTCGAGGTTGGTGCGGTCGCTGGTGCCGTTGGTCGCGTTTGCCGACTGCACCGCCAGTTCACGCATGCGTTGCAGCATGTCGCCAACCTTGCCGAGTGCGCCTTCAGCCGTCTGCGACATCGAGATCGCGTCGTTGGCGTTGCGGATCGCGACGTTCATGCCGCGCACTTGAGCGCCCATGCGCTCGGCGATCGCCAGGCCGGCCGCATCGTCCTTGGCGCTGTTGACACGCATGCCTGAAGACAGGCGCTGCATCGAGGTGGCGAGCGACGACTGCGACGCCGAGGCGTTGCGCTGGGCGTTCATCGACACGAGGTTGGTGTTGATCGTCATGGGCATGGTGGCACTCCAAAAGGTTACGGTGGTTTGATTTCCTGAACCGGCCGGTCGGCCGGTCGGGTTGTCGTCCCCGGTTTGAATTGGTTGGGGCCGTGCCCCGTTTTCGGTCCGGCGCGGCGCGAACTTGAGATACGCCGTGTGCCAACTAGTTGGCGTGCGCCCCGTCTATCGCTGGCGTGGCCTGCGTGCCG
>JANNJX010000345.1:0-1571 GCA_031396005.1 Burkholderiales bacterium | reverse complement strand
GCGCGGCTTGGCCGGGTTGGCGCCGACGTCGAAGACATGGATGCGGCTGTCTTCCAGGCCACCGGCCCAGAGAAAACGCCGGTCGTCGGTGAAGCCCATGTGGTGCGCCTCGCCGCGTGGCTTGCCGGCCACCGACACTTTGCTGACCACCTTGCCGTAGCTCTTCGACTTCGGGTTGGCATCGATCGTCACCAGCTTGTCGCGGCCGTCGCCCATGCCGGCCACGCCGAGCGTCCAGACATGCACGTAATCTTCCTGGCCCTTGATCAGCTTGGCCAGGTAGGGTGAGTTGCAGGTTTCGTCGGCGTGCGCGGCTGTCATCGGAGCAGCAGCGATGGCCGCGGCGCAGGCGAGCAATGAGAGACGGATCGTCATGGCATCGACTCCTCGGGTGTTCGGGGTGGCGAGTCAATCACTTTTGCCGGCAGCACGCAATCCCTGCGCGGTGTACCCTTTTGTGCATGGGTTTTGCCTCCTCCGTCGGCTCGCAGCGCTATCACTTCTCCGACCTGCGCGAGCTGATGGCCAAGGCCACACCCGAGCGCTCGGGCGACCAGCTCGCCGGCATCGCCGCGGGCAGTGCCGCCGAGCGTGTGGCCGCGCGCGAGGCGCTGGCCGATCTGCCGCTGGCGGCGCTGCTGCAACAACCGCTGGTGCCGTACGAAACAGATGCCGTGACGCGCCTGATCGTCGACGCGCACGACGCCGCCGCCTTCGCGCCGGTGGCGCACCTCACGGTGGGCGGATGGCGCGACTGGCTGTTGTCCGACACCGCGAGCAGCGACATGCTCGCAGCCCTCGCCCGCGGCCTCACGCCCGAGATGGTGGCTGCGGTGAGCAAGTTGATGCGCAACCAGGACCTGATGGCGGTGGCAAAGAAGTGCAGCGTCGTCACGCGCTTTCGCAACACGCTCGGCCTGCCGGGCCACATGGCGGTGCGGCTGCAGCCCAACCACCCGAGCGACAGCCCGGCGGGCATCCTCGCCTCGGTGCTTGACGGCCTGATGTACGGCGCTGGCGATGCGGTGATCGGCCTCAACCCGGCATCCGACAGCGTGGCCGACCTCGTCAAGCTGCTGCACCTGTTCGACGAGCTGATCTCGCACCATGCGATCCCGACGCAGGCCTGCGTGCTGACGCATGTCACCAACACGCTGCAAGCGATTGCGCAAGGCGCGCCGGTGGACCTGGTGTTCCAGTCGATCGCCGGCACCGAGGCCGCGAACCGCGCCTTCGGCATCGACCTCGCGCTGCTCGACGAGGCGCACTCGGCGGCGCTGGCGCAAAAGCGCGGCACGCTCGGCGACAACGTCATGTACTTCGAGACCGGCCAGGGCAGCGCGCTGTCGGCCAACGCGCACCACGGCGTCGACCAGCAGACGCTCGAAGCGCGCGCTTACGCGGTGGCGCGGCGCTACCGACCGCTGCTCGTCAACAGCGTCGTCGGCTTCATCGGCCCGGAGTACCTGTACGACGGCAAGCAGATCGTGCGCGCCGGGCTCGAAGACCATTTCTGCGGCAAGCTGCTCGGCCTGCCGATGGGCTGCGACATCTGCTACACCAACCACGCC
>JANNJX010000327.1:0-6270 GCA_031396005.1 Burkholderiales bacterium | reverse complement strand
CCGATCACGCGACATGATGCTCACCTCACCACGTTATTGAAATGCAAGGGAAATTTGTTGAGGATCATCTGGTAGCGGGCCCTTTCCAGGGGTGGCGACCGCCCCTCGGACCTCTGGTCGCTTCAGATCGACGGTCTTGATGACCCAGGGTGCACCCTTGCAGGCTTGCGTGGCCGGGAGCGAGCCGGCGCCGATCATGCGCAACACCGTCATCTTGCTCGCGCCAAGTGCGTCAGCGGCTTGCTCCAGAGTCAACTCGCCGCGTGCCTCCCGTTCGCCTGACTTGTAGACCGCGATGGCGTGATCGCCTCGGAACGATCGCACGCGCATTTCGGTCCAGGTATGGCCCTTGCCGGTCCGATGGCCCAGACGGTTCAGCAGTGAAGCGATGGTGCCATCATTGAGCTGGCGGGCCAACTGCGTGATCAGGGTCTGGACTTCGACATCGGTGGTCCAGCGGTGCTGACCGGTACGATTCTTCACCACGCTCAATTCGGTGTGGTCGCCCCCCTGCCAATGGATGATGAGTTCGATGCGCGACTCGGCGATGCGCGCCACGATCTCCCGGATGACGCAGCGCAGGATGCGCTTGCGCACTTCGTTGCCGGCCGCCGGATGAGACCACACCCGCGGTAAGTCAGCGCCCAGGGCCATCAGATCAGCGCGCTGTCGCGGCGACATGGCCGGCCCGGCCAGTGCTGCCAGCGCCTCGATCTCTGCCTCACGTCGCGAGATCTCGGCAAGCCGCTCGTTCCAGCGCCGCTCGAGTTCGGCGGCCACCAGGCGGTTGCCCGGGTCGACGGCGTCAAACTGCCGTTGCGCGCGCGCCGCCTCGAACCGCGCCTGCTCCAGCGCCAAATCGAGCTGCCGCTGCTTCGCATGCTCATCGTCGGCACGTTGCTCAATGGCGTGCAACGCCGCCTGCACCCCGATCGGCCTGAGGACACTCAGAACTTCGCGAGAGACCGCCTCGTCCACGCGCAGCGAGCCGAAGGAGATGCAGCCATGCGCCACTCCATGGTTGATCGCCGCACCCTTGCAGTGATAACGGGCGGTGTCGCCATCGCTGCCGCTGTAGGCCACGTGCAGCTTGCGACCGCAGTGCGCGCAACGCAGCAGTCCTGCCAGCAGGGCTTGCCCGCGACGCAGCGCGCCACGGGCCATGCCGCCGCGCATGTTGGTGTTGTCGGCGATCACGCGCTGGTTATGTTCGTAGGTGGGCCAGTCAATGTAGCCCTCGTGGTGTTCCTGGATCAAGACCTGCCAATTCTCCTGCGCGCGACGATGGCCGCGCACAACGCGCTTTCGACCGGCCTCAATGCGCACCCGCGTCTCGGTGCGACCGAACGCATAGGCACCGGCGTAGACAGGATTGGTGACGATCTTGAGCACCGTGTTGTAGACCGGAAGGCGCCAGAGCACGCTGCGCCGGCCCGCCTCGTAGACCGCCGCAGGCAGCTCGATGCGCTCCTGCCGGAACCACAGCAGCACCTGGCGCACGCTGCCGGCCTGCGCGAAGCGGGTGAACACTGCCGCGATCGCTTCGCGGATGCGCAGATCGGCGTCGAGTTCGATGCGGTCGCCCTCGCTGCGCACGTAGCCGATGGCCACCGTCGTGTGCAGATCGCCCCTGGCTGCCTTGAGCTTGAGGGCCTCGACGGATCTCTGGCGCAGGAGCGACAACTCCATTTCCGACAGCGTGCCCTTCATGCCCAGCAGCAGCCGGTCGTTGACGCTGCGCGGGTCATAGACACCATCCTCGTCGAGGATGACACACCCCACCAGGGCGCAGAACTCAAGCAGCGTGTGCCAGTCGCGGCCGTTGCGTGCCAGGCGCGAGGCCTCGAAGGAGACCACGGCGCCCACCTGCCCACCGCAGATGGCGGCCAGCAGCCGCTCGAAGCCCGGGCGAGCGACGCCACCGGCGGACACGCCGAGGTCATCGTCGATCACCACAACCTCGGTCCAGCCGAGCGCGCGCGCCCGATCTGCCAGGGCGTACTGGCGTCGGCGACTCTCGTGGTTATGGCGCAGTTGATCGGCGGTGGACTGACGCACATACACGTAGGCGCCGCGCGCAAAGTGTTCAGGACTGATCTTGCTCATCGTCATCCTCCAGTCGTTGAGCTGACCTTCTATCGCGCTGGACACGCGAAACTTTTTTCGCTACTCTTGCCGCATGCATGTCGCACAGCGCGAGTTCACTGAAGAGATAGTCGAGCGAATCGGGCAGGTGGTGCGCGAGACGGCGGACCTTACGCGCAGCGCATTGGCTCGGCTGGTGTGCGGGTGGCTAGACTGGAAGGATGCGGCTGGGCGGGCCAAGGAGTCGAGTTGCCGGGCCCTGCTGGTCAAGCTCGAGCGACGGGGGTTGATTGAATTGCCGCCGGCCAGACCGGTCAGCTTCGAAGCGGGCAAGGACGCGACTGCGAGAGTCGAAGAATCATGGCCGCAGCTGAAGACCACGCTGCAGCGGCTGGGCGCCGTCGAGCTGGTGGTGGTCAACGGCGATCGTGCGCTCTCGCGCATCTGGCGATCCATGATGCAGCTCCACCACCCGCTGGGAGACGGGCCCTTGTGCGGGGCGCAACTGCGCTACCTGATCCGTAGCGAGCAAGGCTGGCTCGGGGGCTTGAGCTTCAGCTCAGCTGCCTGGCGCCTGGGCGTGCGCGACGAATGGATCGGCTGGAGCGAGGCCACGCGCGGCGCGCGCTTGTCCAGAATCGCCCTGAACAGCCGGTTTTTGATCCTGCCCTCGGTGCAGGTGCCGCACCTGGCTTCGCATGTGCTGGGCCTGGCCACGCGGCGACTGGCTGCGGATTGGCAACAGCGCTATGACGACAAGCCGGTGCTGGTGGAGACCTTCGTCGACAGCAGCCGCTACCGTGGAACGTGCTACCGCGCGGCCAACTGGGTCGAGTTGGGGATGACAGAAGGACGAGGCCGGCAGGACCGTGCGCGGCAGGAGCAAGTCGCGCGCAAGCATGTGTTGGTCTATCCGCTGCAGCGCAATTGGCGCCAGATTCTGACCGCGCCGCTGGAGCTGCCGCGTCTGCTGCCCACCAAGCGCATACGCGCGCCGGTAGACTGGGCCGAAGAAGAATTCGGTCGCTGCCGCCTGAGTGCACCGCTGACCAAGCGGCTGCTGACGATGGCGCGTGACTTCTGGTCGCGTCCGATGGCCGACATCCCCCAAGCGTGCCGCAGTGTGAGCAAGATGCAAGCAGCCTACCGATTCTTTGCCAACGACGACGTCGAGTTCGAGACCTTGCTGCAGCCGCACTATGCGGCCACCGAAGAGCGCATCAGCGACCTCGGCCAGGGATCGGTGGTGCTGGTGGCGCAAGACACCACCAGCGTGAACTACAGCGCGCTCAAGAGCGTTGACGGGCTGGGTCCGATCGGCACCACGGTGGCCGGGGCGCAGGGCCTGCATCTGCACAGCAGCCTGGCGCTGACGGTGCAAGGCGTGCCGCTGGGCTTTGTCGACGCCCAGTGTTGGGCACGCGACGCGCAGGAGTTCGGCAAAAAAGCGCAACGCGCCAGCCTGCCAATCGAGGACAAGGAAAGCTGGCGCTGGATCAAGGCCTATCAGGCACTGACGGCGGTGCAAAAGCGCAACCCGCAGGTCCAGCTGGTGAGCATGGGCGACCGTGAAGCCGACATCTACGAACTCTTCGAAGAAGCGCTGCGCGAGAGCGACAACCCCAAGCTGCTGGTGCGCGCCAGGCACGACCGCAAGGTGCAGGACGAACAAGAGCGGCTGTTCCAGACGCTCCAGGCCAAGCCCGTGGCCGGCTGGCTGACCGTGCAATTGCCGCGGCAGAAGAACCGGCCGGCACGCGCGGCCAAACTCGCGCTGCGCTTTGCCAGCGTGACGCTGTGCCCGCCCAAGACCAAGCCGCAACTCGGCCCACTCGAAGTGCGGATGGTGCTGGCGCAGGAGGAGGATGCCCCCGCCGGTGCCGAGCCCATCGAATGGACGTTGCTCACGACGCTGGCAGTCGACAGCTTCGAGCAGGCCTGCGAGAAGGTGGCCTGGTACACCCAGCGCTGGGGGATCGAGGTATTTCATCGCACCTTGAAGAGCGGCTGCAAGGTCGAAGATCGACAGCTCGGGCACGGGGACCGGCTGCAGGCCTGCCTGGCCATCGACATGGTGGTGGCCTGGCGCATCCACCACATGACCAAGCTCGGACGCGAGGTGCCGGACCTGCCGGCCGACGTGTATTTCGATCAGGACGAGTGCCAGGTGCTGATCGCTTACGAAGCCAAACACAGAAAGCGACCCGCCCACGCCCCCGCGCCGACTCTGCGCGAAGCCATACGCATGGTTGCCAAGCTGGGCGGATTCATTGGGCGCAAGTCCGATGGCGAACCCGGCACCGAAACGCTGTGGCGAGGGCTGCTGTGCCTGGATGGCATGACCATGGGTTGGCGATTGGCCAGCGACCCTTGAGCAGGCGGCGCACGATAGACCGCTGCCGGCGAAGTCCAAGGTAATTGCAATTACAGACTAGCCAATTCGCACCACCGGAAGATTGGCCACGATTTGCAGGTCTGACTCGTGAAACTGAAGCGGGTAATGGATCGAATGCCGGCGTCCAGCGTGCGCAAAGGTCAGAGGGCTGGGGGAGGGGTAGAGGCCCACCGCCGTTGTTCGGCCCACAGAGACACCGCCTTCGAGCTTGTCGTCCTGCTCATTGCAGTTGGCCCGGCCTGCCTGGTAGCCGTCACCCCAGGGGTATTCGGCAGCCTTGCGGCCGCGCGCCGCGCGCTCCCATTGCCGTTCAGTGGGCAGGCGGATGTCGTCACCCCCCTTTGCGCTCAACCAGCGGCAATAGGCCACGGCCTCGTACCAGCTGACGGTTTCGCGCGGTGAGTTTGGTTCGGACCATCGCGCGTCGCCAGGTTGCTCGATGCGCTCTGACAGGCCCGCCCACCAGTGTGCGTCGGCGTAGCCCCCCGCATCGATGAAGGCCTGGAACTGGCGGTGGGTGATGGGAAAGCGCGCGATCTCAAAAGTGGGCAGCACCAGCCGCACGCCGTCCTGGTAGACGAAGGGCCGGCCGCCCGGGATGCGCACCCAGGCGATGTCGGGCAGGCCGTCGGCGTGCAGCCTCACGCCAGGCCGGTCGTCCAGGCCCCAGCCGCCCAAGGCCCGGCCGATGGCAGCCCGGGCCGCCGGCGACGGCTCGGCGCGAGCCTCGGTCAAGCGCGGCAACCAGCGTTGGCGGATCGTCTGCGCCCACTCGGCCGGCAAGGCAGGGCTGCCGGCGCGCCGCCAGGCCTCGCAGGCCACCTCGGGCTGGGCCTGGGCCAGCCAGGCCAGCAGGCGCCACAGCGATTCGGCATCGCCGGCACAGGCCTCGGCGGCGATCTCGGCCACCACCTCCCAGCCGTTGCGCCGCCACCAGCGGTCCGCTGGCCAGAAGCGGCTGGCCAGCGGATTGCCGTAGAAAAAACGGTCGCCACCGAGCGATACGCCCGCGGGAATATTGTTGTAGACCTCGCGCTCGAGGATGTCGGCGTACTTCGTCTTCCGCGTCAGCAGAAACATGCGCTGGTTCCACATCGCCATGCCGATCGCGGCGCAGGTCTCGCAGTAGGCGCTGTAGTTGGGCAGGTCGAAGGGCACGCTGAAGCCCTCGTTCGAAGCCGAGCTGCCGATGCCGCCCGTGACGTACATCTTGCGTTGCACGATGTCGTCCCAGATGCGCACCAGCGGCTCGAGCAGCGTGCGGTCGCCGCTGGCCGCCGCGACATCGGCCATGCCGCTGTACAGGTACATCGCGCGCACCGCGTGGCCGACGACCTCCGACTGCTCGCGCACGGGCAGCATGTCCTGCGCGTACTCGCCAAAGAGCGTCGTGCCGCGGTCCTTCCTGCCGCGCACGTCGAGGAAGAACTGCGCGAGCGTGAGCCAGCGCTGCTCGCCGGTGCGGCGCCAGAGCTTCATCAAAGCCAGCTCGAGCTCCGGGTGTCCTGTCGGCTCCTGGTGCTTGCCCCAGCCGAACTCGGCGTCGATGTTCGCAGCGAACTTCAACGCGGTATCGAGCAGCTTGCGCTTGCCCGTCGCGGCCTCGTACGCGATCGCGGCTTCGATCAGGTGGCCGGCGCAGTACAACTCGTGGCCGTGGCGGATGTTGGTCCACTTCTTGTCGGCTTCGACGAGCTGCCAGTACGTATTGAGGTAGCCATTGTCGCGCTGCGCCGCTGCGATCCAGTCGATGATCGCGTCGGTGCGCGCTTCGAGCGCCGCATCCGGCG
>JANNJX010000315.1:0-5779 GCA_031396005.1 Burkholderiales bacterium | reverse complement strand
GCCGGGCACATGCTCTGCGGCTGGTCGTGCGGGCCTTTGGCCTCGACGGGATAGTCGCGCGCGTATTGCTGCAGCGTGTCGCTCTTGCCCGCCGCAGCCGCTGCCGCGCGCATCTGCTCCTTGCCGCTGTGGCAGGCACTGCCCTCTTGGGCAATCGGGATGACGCGGTCCGGCGAGTTCATGCGGCGTCGTAGATCACTTCGAGCGTCGGCTTGATGATTTCGCTCTTGCCGACCATGTCGAACAGCGTTGCCGGCTCCATCTTGAAATCGCGGCCGGTCACTTCGGCGGAGAACAGGCCGAGCAACTGATCCTGCGTCTGCGGCTTCGGCCGCACCGGCGGCGCTTCGGCGACGTTGGTGGCCAGCGTCTCGAACAACGACGCCCACTGCGTGCCCGGCTTGCCGATGATTTCGTAGCTGGCGCTCTTGCGGCGGATGTCTTCATGCGCCGGGATCGCGGCCAGCACCGGGATGCCGGCGCGCTCTGCAAAGGCCTGCGCCTCGCCGGTGCCGTCGTCCTTGTTGATCACGACCCCCGCCACGCCGACGTTGCCGCCGAGTTTGCGGAAGTACTCGACCGCAGAGCAGACGTTGTTGGCGACGTAGAGCGACTGCAGGTCGTTGCTGGCGACGACGATGACCTTCTGGCACATGTCGCGCGCGATCGGCAGGCCGAAGCCGCCGCAGACCACGTCGCCCAGAAAGTCGAGCAGCACGAAGTCGAAGCCCCAGTCGTGGAAGCCCAATTTTTCGAGCGTCTCGAAGCCGTGGATGATGCCGCGCCCGCCGCAGCCGCGGCCGACCTCGGGGCCACCGAGTTCCATCGCATAGACGCCGTCGCGTTTGAAGCAGACGTCGCCGATCTGCACGGGATCACCGGCGAGCTTTTTCTTCGACGATGTTTCGATGATCGTCGGGCAGGCCTTGCCGCCGAACAGCAGCGAGGTCGTGTCGCTCTTCGGATCGCAGCCGATCAGCAAGACCTTCTTGCCCTGCTGCGCCATCATGTAGGACAGGTTGGCCAGCGTGAAGCTCTTGCCGATGCCGCCCTTGCCGTAGATGGCGATGATCTGCGTGGTCTTGGCCGCGGGCGACGTCATGTGCACGGGATCGGGCTCGATCGCCGCCTCGGCACGCAGTTGCTCGCGCTGGATGAACTGCACGGTGGACGTCGTGGTCATGCGTTGCCTCTCCAATCGAGAACCATCTTCAAACACGCCGTGTCGCCGAACGCGGTGCGGTACGCGCCCTCGGCATCGGCGGCGTGCTCGTGGTGTGTGATCAAACCGTCGAGCGGCAGGAAGCCCGATTCGGCGAGTTCGCGCACGGCCAGCATGTCGGACGGCTTCCACTCGGCGGCGGCACGGATCTGCGCTTCGCGCATGAAGGCGGGCGGGAACGAGAAGTGCAGCGGCTGGCTGTAGAAGCCCGCGAGCACGACCTCGCCGCCCGGTGCGAGGCGCGCGATCAATCGGTCGAGGATCTGCGAATCACCGCTCACGTCGTAGATCGACTTGTAGTTCTTGCGCTCGTCTTCGTCCGGGTGGATCACCTGGTAGCCCTGCGCGCCACCACTGCGCACCTTGCAGGTCTCCCACACCGTCGGCGTCGGGTAGTCGGCCAGCACTGTCATGCGCGCCAGCAGGCGGCCGAGGACGCCATGGCCGACGATCAGGTCCGGCGGCACGATCGGATCGCGCTTGCCGCCGCCGGCTACCGCGTGGTACGCGGTCGCGGCCAATGCCAGCAGCACCGCGTGCTCACCCAGCTCGTCGCTGACCTTGAAGATGCGCTGACCCGGCACCACAAGACGCGACGCGGCGCCGCCGAACAGCCCGCGCACCTCGCCGAAGCAGCGTGCGCCGGGCACGAACACGCGCTCGCCGACCTGGTGGCCCGAGGTCGGCCCCGCTTCGCGCACGCGGCCCACCGATTCGTAGCCGGGCACCAGCGGGTAGCCCATGCCGGGAAACATCGGCATCAGCCCGTTGTAGAGCAGCTTCTCGGTGCCGGTGGAGATGCCGCTCCACTCGACATCGACGATCACGTCGTCGTCATGCGGTTCGGCCAGATCGAGGTCGTGCAAGCCGAGCTGCTCGGGCTTTTCGAGCACGACGGCCCGGGTGCTGTTGTGCTGGTTCATGGGCGCGCCTCCAGGCGCTCGCGGGCTGCGCGAGGACCAATGACGGGATGTAGAACAACCATGCTGCGTCTGCTTTCGGTGTGTGTCACTCTATGCTTACTGCATTTGGTGTCAAGCGGCATTTACACCTGAGGTTGGATTGCTGCCAAAGCGAGGCCCGGCGCCCCTGGTCAGATGGCTTTGGCGAGCAGCAAACCGGCCTGCAGCGGCAACGCCGTCGGCCGCTGGCGCACCTGGCCGAAGCCGGCTTTGGCGAGCAGCGCCGTCAGGTCGGCCGCGCTGCGTGAGCGCCCACTGCCCATGGCGAGCAGATACATGCCGAAGTAGGCCGCGCCCATCGGCTCGGCGCCGGCCGCGCCGGCCATCGGCTCGGCGAGCAGCAAGGTGCCGCCGACGGGTAGCGCACGGCGAGCGGCGCGCAGGATGGCCAGCGCGGGTTCGTCGTCATGGTCGTAGATGACGCGCACCAGCGACACGATGTCGGCGCCTTGCGGCAGCGCATCGCGGTGAAAGTCACCACCGAAGGCTTGCGCGCGGTTGGCCAGACCCATCTGCGCGAAGCGGGCGCGCGCGGCGTCGGCGACGGCGGGCAGGTCGAACACCATCGCCTGCAAGCGCGGCGAGCGCTCGAGCGCGGCGGCGGCGAACACGCCCTCGCCGCCACCGAGGTCGAGCAGTTTTTTGTGGTGGCGACCGATCGGGTACGCATCGAGCACCTGGCCGGCAACGAGCGGCTGCGACGCCGACATCAGCGCCGAATACGGCGCCGTGCGCGCATCGGGCAGCGCACCGGGCGCGCGGTCGCTCGTGTGGCCACCGGCGTAGGCCCAGTACTGCGCCATCTCGCCCGTGCCGCGGCCGCTGCGCAACAGCGCCAGCGGGTCGGCCAGGTCGGCATAGAGCGCGCGGTGGTGCTCGACCATCGCGATCACGGCCTCGTTGCCGACCATCGCCGCGCCGAGCGGGCCCAGGCCGTAGCGCGTGCGTTGCTGCTCATCGACGCCGCGCGCTTGCGTGAGGCCCAACGACGCCGCGGCTTCGAGCAGGCGCTCGGCCGACAGCAGTGGCAGCTTCGATTGCGTGGCGAGTTGCTCGGCCGTGAGCGGCGATGCAGCCAGACGCTCGAACAGCTTCAACTCGACACAGGCGAACAGCCACTGCGAATAGACGAAGCCTGCGACCAGATCGAACAGCTCGCGCGCGCGCTGCCGCGCGATCGGCCGCGTGCCGGCGAATCGGCTCGCCGCTTCCCGAAAGCGCGGGCTCGTCAGTAGCCTGTCGCGCTGTGCGAACCAGCGCTCGCGCAACGACAGTGCCGATGCGCTCATGCCTTGCTCCCTCTCGCGCAGGGCGGGACAGCGAGCAACCCAGCGCGATGCTTCACGCCACCGCCTGCGCCCGCACCGTCGGCGGCAGCAACCTTTCCGCTTCGGCTTTGAGCAGCGCGCGCAGCGCTTTGGCCCCCGGCCCGTCCGGCACCGACTGCCCGGCGTGATCGACCAGTTGCTCGAAGTGCGCCAGCGCCCCGGCCAGGCCGAACTCGTGCACGGCGCTCGGCCGGCCGAGCGCGCGGTCCTTCTGCGCCGGCTTGCCGAGCATGTCCTCATCGCAGGCCGCATCACGGATGTCGTCGGCCACCTGGTAGGCCTCGCCGAGCCATTCGCCGAAGCCGCGCCAGACGTCGGGGTCGCCACCGGCGGCGAGCGCGCCCATCTCGGTGGCCGCGGCGAACAGCGAGCCGGTCTTGGCGCGGTGGTAGTCGGGCAGCGCCGCCCAGTCTTCGCACTCCCAGGCCTGCCCGGCGACGATGCCGCCCGGCATGCCGACGCGCTGCGCCAACACGCCCAGCAGGCGCGGCAGGCGCAGCGGGTGGTGCACAGCGGCCAGGGCCAGCGTCTCGAAGGCCATGACGATCAGCGCGTCGCCGGCCAGCACCGCGCAGCGCTCGCCGTAGGCCACGTGCACCGAGGCCCGCCCGCGGCGCGTCGCGGCGTCGTCGAAGCACGGCAGGTCGTCGTGGACGAGCGAAGCACAGTGCAGCAGCTCGATCGACGCGCCCGCCGCGTCGGCCAGCGCCGGGTCGCCGTCGCCGCACGCGGCCGACACGGCCAGGCACAAGTGCGGGCGGATGCGCGCGCCGCCGGGCCAGACGGCGTGGCGTATCGCCGCAGCCAGCCGCGGCGGCGCGCCGCGCTGCTCGCCGCGCGCCACGGCGCCGTGAAGGGCCTGATCGATCCGAGCCTTGGCCTGCTGCATGGCGCGCCCCTTTTCTTGCTCATGCTCCGCGAGGAGCGGTGGGGCGCAAGCTGATTGTCAACTTCGTCAATTCAGCTTGTCACCCAAAGGTGTAATTCAGTATAGACACTGATCCGAAACAGCGTCAATCTGGAATCACCCTGCGGCGTCGCGAGCCTGCGGCGAGGGCGACCAACGCCGCCACAGCGGCGCCAGCACCGCGGCCGCGTCTTCTTCATGCGCCAGGTGGCCCAGCCGGGGCAGCACGACGCAGTTCGACGACGCATCGCCGATCAACGCCTGCACGCGCTGCGAATGCGACGCCGGCAATGTGCGGTCGCTTTCGCCGGCGATCAGCAGCAGCGGCGCGCGCCACTGCGGCAGCGCGTCGGCCAGCGGCTGCAGATCCCACGACGCCATCAGGCGCAGCGCGCCGGCCACATGCGCGGCGTTGGCCATCAGGTGGGCATAACAGCGCAGGCCCTGGCTGTCGATGCGCGAGCCGGTGCCTTCGATCAGCCGCCGCGCCACGCTCGGCAGTCGCGCCCAGGCGGCAAAGGCCGGCGCCACCAGCGAGCTGGCCGTCAGAGCGCGCGCCAACGGCAGGAACAGGCGGCCGACCGGCCCTTGCAGCGGCAGGATGGCGCCGGCGATCGAGACGGTGAGTTGCGGTGCGACCAGGCCACCCAACAGCATGCACATCGCGATCGCCGCGCCGGCCGAATGGCCGATGACGAGCGACGGCTGCAGCTTCAGCGCTGCCAGCAGCTCGCCCACCGCCTGCGCCACCGCCGGCAGCGTCAGCGCCTGTTGCTCGGGCGTGCGCGTGAAGCCATGCCCGGGCAGATCCGGCGCGATCAGATGAAAGTGCGGCGCCAGCAGCGGCGCGATGTGGCGCCAGGTGTGCGTGGCCGCGCCGGTGCCGTGCAGCAGCAGCGCCACCGGCGCATCGGCCGGCGGCGTCCACTGCTGAAGGTGCCAGCGCAAACCGCCGGCGTCGATGTGGCGACTGCGCGCAACGTGCGGCCACCAGGCGGGCACTGGCGGCCCGGCACCGGGCGCCTCAGGCATGGCTGCGTTGCTGCTTGACGGCGTGCGACAGCGCCTCGGCCTTCGCCTGCGGCAGCGCGATGCAGCGCGCGCCGAGCGCGGCGGCGATGGCTTGCGCGGCGGCGCTCGGCTGCGGCGAGGTGTCGATCAGCAGCGCCGCGGTGGCCGAGCCAGCGAACACCCCCGCGGCGGCGAGCGCGTCACGCGTTGCGCCTTCACGGCCGGGCGTGCCGTCGCGTGCGATGTTGGCGCGGCCGTCGGTGAGCAGCACCACCAGCGGCGTCGCGCCGCCGCGCCGCACCGCGCCGGCCATCGCCTGCACGGCGTCGATGGCCGCCGCCAGCGGCGT
>JANNJX010000309.1:0-8962 GCA_031396005.1 Burkholderiales bacterium | reverse complement strand
GGCCGAGCACCCCGTCGCCGGCGACCGTGATCGCCTCGCGAAGCGGGAGGTGGCCGCGGCCCGACAACTCGACGACGATCGACTTGACCCGAGGGATCGACAGGGGAGCAACGCCGCAAGCACAACCACGAAACTGTTGTCGGCCCGCGGCAGCGTCATTTCCGACCAACGCACCAATCAAGTCTTCGTCACGGACATTCCGTCAAAGCTGGAAGAGATCCAATCGCTGATCGCGCGCATCGACATCCCGGTGCGGCAGGTCTTGATCGAGGCACGCATCGTCGAGGCCACCGACACCTTCGGCAAGTCGTTGGGTGCAAAGCTCGGCTTCGTCGACTTGCGGGGCATTCGCAACGGCGTTCCGGGCTGGAGCGTGGCCGGCGACAACCGGGTCGCGGTAGGCGGCAACTATGTCGGCGTTGGTCAGATCACGCGCCAGACGCCGGACGGCGGCGATGCGTATACGAACCAACAGATGATCAACCTGCCCGCCCTCAACCAAGGCGGCTATAACCCGGCCAGTTTCGCGCTGTCGATCTTTGGCGCTTCTTCCAACCGCTTCCTGAACCTCGAGATTTCAGCGCTGGAGGCAGACGGCAAGGGCAAGGTGGTGTCCAGTCCGCGCATCGTCACGGCCGACCAGGTCAAGGCCTTCATCAGCCAGGGCACCAAGGTGCCGTTTCAGCGCTCGACCAGCTCGGGCGCCACGGCGGTCGAGTTCATCGAGGCTGCGCTAAAGCTCGAAGTCACGCCGCAAATCACGCCGGAAGGCAACATCATCATGGATGTGAAGATCAACAAGGACAGCCTCGGCGCGTTGACTGCGCTCGGCCGTGAAATCAACATCAAAGAAGTGAAGACGCAAGTGCTAGTCGAGAACGGCGGCACGGTTGTCATCGGCGGCATCTATGAGCAGCAGGCCAACGACACCGTCACCAAGGTGCCGTTCCTGGGCGATGTGCCCTACTTGGGCAACCTATTCAAGACTAAGACTTCGGAGTCGCAGCGCACCGAACTGCTGGTGTTCCTGACGCCCAAGGTCGTGACTGAGAAGGCAGCGGTGCGGTGAAGGCGTCCGATCGTGAGGCAGTTGGCAACGTCAACGGGGGATCTCGGCGCTGGCTGAGCCTGGCAGGTCTGGCATTGCTCGTTGCCTGTGGCGGCGGGGGCGGGGCAACAGGCAGCACGCCGCTGGGCGAAGGCGCAGGCGACACATCTTTTGGTTCCGGGTCCGGCACGCCGCCCTTCGGGGCCGGCGGCGGCTCCGGCGGATTGACGGGCGATGGCCCGCGTCCCACGGCCGATGTGGCCGTGGTCGTCAGCGATGACGCCATTCAAGGCACCGTCGTCAACTCGCGCACGGGGATCCCGTTGTCCGGCGCGTCGGTGAGCTTTGCGGGCACCACCCTGGCGACCGGCAGCGATGGCGCGTACCGCCAGCAGACCGCCGCGGCGGCCTCGCGCGTGATCTTCGCAGTCAGCGCGACTGACTACGAAACGCTCTATGCGCCGGCCGAGGTCCTCGGCACCGTGCCCTCAGTAGGGTTGCAGCGCCTTACTCCCTTCGGCACGATGGCCGATGTGACGGTGACCGCAGGTGGCACAGTCACTGATATTGCCAGTACGGCGGCCGTCGTGCTGCCGCCGAACGCATTGGTTGCTGCAGGCGGTGGCCCCGCGCCCAGCACGGTCGGTGTGCGGGTGACGCAGATCGCCGTCGGCACCGACAGCCATCTCCTGTCAGGGGACTACACCGATCTCAACGGAGAGCCACTGGAGACGTTCGGTGGCGTCACATTGAGTTCGTCGGTGCCCGTTGACGTGGCCAGCGGGCAAACGTTGACGCTCAGTATCCCCGTCAGCAGCCGTGGTGTTGCGCCAGCAACGGCCAACCTGTATCGCTTTGACACTGGCCTCGGCCGGTGGGTACAGGCAGGGTCGGCAACACTGTCGAGTGGGGTCTATGCTGGCTCTGTCGACGCCTTCGGCCAATGGATGGTCGGCGCGCCCATCTCGAGCCCGGTGGCCATTTCCGGCTGCGTCAACGACGACACAGGCGCACCGGCTGCCAACGTGCGCGTCGAGGCCGAAGGCATCAGCTATTCGGCGATCTCCCATGTGACGACCAACTCGGCGGGCCTGTTCACAGTCACCGGTCGGCCATCGAGTCGCCTCTTGATCTCTGGGCGGAAGGGCGCTTTCCTGACCAACGCCGCGTCGGTGGATGTCGGGGCGGTCACCACCTTCAACATCACGACGTGCCTGACCTTGCCCTCATCCAACGGCGCCACGATGCGGCTGACCTGGGGCGCCAGCCCGTCGGACATCGACTCACACTTGCACACCCCCGATGGCTCGCATGTTTTCTACTCATCCAAGGGCTCGTTGACGGGAGCGCCGTTCGCCAGCCTGGACGTAGACGACGTGACCGGATTCGGCCCGGAAGTGACGACGATCCGCCGCCCGCGCGTCGGCATCTATCGCTTCTACCTGCACAACTTCTCGCAGAGCTTCACCCCGGGCATGACCGGTTCGCCGACGCGTGTCGAGTTGAACTATCTCGGCCGCCCGGTCGTCTTCAGCCCCCCGCCCGGCGAAGGCAACGCGCTGTACTGGCACATGTTCGACCTCTACATTGCGCCGGACTGCACCATGACGCTCTACCGCTACAACCGCTGGCGGGCCGACGAGCCGCAGAACCCGAACACGGCCACGGGGACGACCCCGCCTGCGGAGTGCGTTCCCTCCTAGCATCCGCCGGGCCCATGCCTTGATCTCGCTGGTCGGCATGCCCGGCAGTGGCAAGTCCACTGTCGGGCGTCACGTTGCACGGCATCTCGGGCTCGCCTTCGTCGATACCGATCATCGGATAGAGCAGCGCGTCGGCTGTTCGATCCGCGCCTACTTCGAGTTGCATGGCGAAGCGGCGTTTCGTGACGTCGAGGCCGAGGTGATCGACGAGGTCACGCGCGATGGCGACAGCGGTGTCGTCGCCACCGGCGGTGGCGCGGTGCTGCGAGACAGCACCCGGGCCGCGTTGCGCGAGCGCACGCAGGTGTTCTACCTGCGCAGCACGCCCGAAGATCTCGCGCGGCGCCTTCGTCACGACGCGCACCGGCCGCTGCTGCAGGGCAGCGCCGATCCACTCAAGCGCCTGCGCGCCCTGTTCCAGGAGCGCGATCCGCTGTACCGGCGCTGCGCGCACTTCGTCATCGAGACGGGGCGGCCCTCGGTGCACACCCTCGTCAGCATGGTGTTGATGCAGATCGAACTGGCGGGCCTTGCGCCGCCGGACAAGGAAGCGCCGCCGCCCCACCCGTAAACTCGGCGGCATGTCTTCCCTGCCGTCTTCCGCATCTGCAGCGCCGGGCACATCACGTGTGGCGATCGACCTCGGCGAACGCAGCTACGAGATCCTGATCGGCCGCGGCTTGCTCTGCGACGCGACCGCATGGCAGTCGCTGCCGCGCGCCGAGTGCGCGCTGATCGTCACCAACTCCGTCGTGGCGGGTTTGTACGGCGCCGCGCTGCGCAGCGCGCTCGCCCCGCACTACCGCTGCGTGTTGACGATCGAGCTGCCCGACGGCGAAGCGCACAAGGATTGGCCGACGCTCAATCTGATTTTCGAACGCTTGCTCGCCGAAGCGTGCGATCGAAAGACGGTGCTGTTCGCGCTCGGCGGCGGCGTCGTCGGCGACATCGCCGGATTCGCCGCAGCGGCCTACATGCGCGGCGTGCCCTTCGTGCAGGTGCCGACGACGTTGCTGGCGCAGGTCGATTCTTCGGTGGGTGGCAAGACCGCGATCAACCACCCGCGCGGCAAAAACATGATCGGCGCGTTCTACCAGCCGCGCCGCGTGGTCTGCGATCTGGCCACTCTCGACACGTTGCCCGCACGCGAGCTCAGCGCCGGCCTGGCCGAAGTCATCAAATACGGCCCGATCGCCGACGCGGCGTTCTTCGACTGGACCGAGCGCCACATCGACGCCCTCTGCTCGCGCGACCCCGCCGCGCTCGCGCATGCGGTGCAGCGCTCTTGCGAAATCAAGGCCGCGGTCGTGGCCGCCGACGAGCGCGAGGCCGACCTGCGCGCGATCCTCAACTTCGGCCACACCTTCGGCCACGCCATCGAGGCGGGCCTGGGCTACGGCCAGTGGCTGCACGGCGAGGCGGTGGGTTGCGGCATGGTGATGGCTGCCGACTTGTCGGCGCGCCTGGGTCTCATGCCGTCGTCGTTTGCCGATCGTGTGCGCACCCTGTGCGAGCGCGCCGGCCTGCCCGTGCGGGCGCCGCGCCTGGGCGGGCCCGAGCAGTGGCTCGACCTGATGCGCCTGGACAAGAAGGCCGAGGCCGGCCAGATCCGCTTCGTCGTCATCGAGCAGATCGGCCGCGCCGCGCTGCGCACCGTGCCGGAGGGCGTCGTGCGCGACACGCTCGCCGCGCACTGCGGGTGAGCGAGCCCGGCCGCTCCGAAGCGCTCAGCCCCGGAGCGCGCAGCGCGCAGGTTGCCTGATGAACACGCTCGCCGCCTACGCATGCGACCCCGCCCAATCGCGCGGGCGCCGCATGGCCGAGCCCGCAGCGCCGCCGCGCAACGACCACCAGCGCGACCGCGACCGTGTCGTGCACTGCACGGCATTCCGCCGTCTGGTCTACAAGACGCAGGTCTTTATCAATCACGAGGGCGATCTGTTCCGCACGCGCCTCACGCACTCGCTCGAGGTGGCGCAGCTCGGCCGCTCGATCGCGCGGGCGCTGGCGCTGAGCGAAGACTTGGTCGAAGCGATCGCGTTGGCGCACGACCTCGGCCACACGCCCTTCGGCCACGCCGGGCAGGACGCGCTCGACGACTGCATGACGCCGCATGGTGGCTTCGAGCACAACCTGCAGAGCCTGCGCGTGGTCGATGTGCTCGAGCAGAGCTACCCGCGCTTCGACGGACTCAATCTCACGCTGGAAACGCGCGAAGGCATCCTCAAGCGCTGCTCGATGAGCGTGGCCCTGCAGATGCAGTCCGAAGAACCGCACGGCCCGGCGCGTCGCATCGTTGCCGGCGAGCAGCCGAGCCTCGAAGCGCAGCTCGCCAACCTGGCCGACGAGATGGCCTACAACGCGCACGACATCGACGACGGCCTGCGCTCCGGCCTGCTCGGCATGGCGCAGTTGAGCCGCGTGCCGCTGTTCGACATGCACCGCGCCGCAGCCCTGGCCGAGCACCCGCATCTGCAAGAAGCGCCCGAGCGTCGCCTCCTGGCCGAGACGCTGCGGCGCCTGCTGTCGGCGCAAGTCGCCGACGTGGTCGCGGCCACCGGCGCCAATCTGAAGTTGCACGCACCTTGCGACGCAGACGCCGTACGCACGTTGCCGCCGCTGGTGCAGTTCACGCCGCCGATGCGCGAGCAAGCCACGGCGCTGAAGCGCTTTCTGTTCGCCGCGCTGTACCGGCATCCACGAGTGGCGCAGACCACGTCGCAGGCGCGGGAGGTGGTGCGTGCGCTGTTCGCGGCATACGCCGATGCGCCGCAGCAGTTGCCCGACGAGCACCGTCTCGCCCATCAGCAGATTGGCCTGCGCGCGGTGGCCGACTACATTGCCGGCATGACCGACCGCTTTGCCTCGCGCGAGTACTCGCGGCTGACCGGCCGAGTTGCCTTCGAGGGCAGCTAACGATGGCGCGGCAGCCGCGCTTGGCTGTGGCGGGCGAGCTCCACCACGTGCTCCTGCGCGGCCACAGCGCCCATGCGGTGTTCACCGACGATACGGACCGCGCGGCGTTCGTCGAGTTGCTGCGCGAACCCGTGGCGCGGTTGGGC
Organism: Burkholderiales bacterium; assembly: GCA_031396005.1. GTDB lineage: Bacteria > Pseudomonadota > Gammaproteobacteria > Burkholderiales > Burkholderiaceae_C > CADEEN01. The sequence continues at coordinate 3,149 of JANNJX010000309.1, read as the reverse complement.
GTGGCCGTTCATGCCTATGCGCTGCTCGCCGCCGAAGTGCATCTCCTCGTCACACCGGCCGAGGCCAACTCGCTCGGCCGTTTGATGCAGTCGATCGGCCGCCGCTACGGCCTGCTTTTCAACCGCCGTCACGGCCGCAGCGGCACGCTGTGGGATGGCCGGTTCAGGACGAGTCTGCTCGACGGCCGCACGCTGCTGTTGCCTGCAACGCTGCACATCGAATCGCTGCCGGTCAGGGCGGGGCTGAGTGCTTCAGCGTCGGAGTGGAGGTGGTCGAGCGCCGGTCACCACATCGGCCGTTGGCGAGACCCGCTGGTGACAGACCACGTCCTGTACTGGCGGCTCGGCAATACGCCGTTCGACCGAGAGCAGGCGCACACACTCGCCTTGGCGGACCATCAACAGGGCGAAGAAGATGCTCGCCTGGGCCTTGCCGTGGTGCAGGCCAGCGTCCTTGGGCCGCCGTCGTTCGTCGCACGGATGACCGAAGCACTCGGACGCAGGCTGGGGCCGCAGCCCCGCGGCCGGCCTGTGCGCACACAGGTCGTAAAGATTGTCCCCAATTAAACAGCTAGCCATCGGCGAGCAAACGGTAATCAAGTCTGACCCCATTTAAAAGGCGTTGGCGGCTTTGCTGCGGTGCAGTAACCTCGCGATCCTTTCAGCCGAATCGTGGAGCGCGCGTCATGAGCAACGCCAGCCGCCAAGAACTCGAAACCGCCGCCTCAGAGGGCCTCTACGACCCGACGCAGGAACACGACGCCTGCGGTGTCGGCTTCGTCGCCCACATCAAGGGCCAGCGCTCGCACAGCATCGTCGCTCAGGGCTTGAAGATCCTCGAGAACCTGGACCACCGCGGCGCTGTCGGCGCCGACAAGCTGATGGGCGACGGCGCCGGCATCCTGATCCAGATCCCCGACGAGTTCTACCGCGCCGAGATGGCGGATCAAGGCATCGACCTGCCGCCGCCGGGCGAGTACGGCGTCGGCATGATTTTTCTGCCGAAGGAGCACGCCTCACGCCTGGCCTGCGAACAAGAGCTCGCCCGTGCGGTGAAGACCGAGGGCCAGGTGCTGCTCGGCTGGCGCGACGTGCCGGTGGACCGCGAGATGCCGATGAGCCCGGCGGTGCGTGCCAAGGAGCCGGTGATCCGCCAGATCTTCATCGGCCGCGGCCCGGACGTGATCGTGCCCGACGCGCTCGAGCGCAAGCTCTACGTCATCCGCAAGACCGCGTCGGCGGCCATCCAGGCGCTGAAGCTGACGCACAGCCGCGAGTACTACGTGCCCAGCATGAGCTGCCGCACGGTGATCTACAAGGGCCTGCTGCTGGCCGACCAGGTGGGCCAGTACTACAAGGACTTGGCCGACGAGCGCGTGACGAGCGCGATGGCCCTCGTCCATCAACGCTTCTCGACCAACACCTTCCCCGAGTGGCCGCTGGCGCACCCGTACCGCATGGTGGCGCACAACGGCGAAATCAACACCGTCAAGGGCAACTTCAACTGGATGCGCGCGCGCGAGGGTGTGATGCAGTCGCCGGTGCTCGGCGCGGACCTGAAGAAGCTCTACCCGATCAGCTTCGAGCACCAGAGCGACACGGCCACCTTCGACAACGCGCTCGAGTTGCTGACGATGAGCGGCTACCCGCTGGCGCATGCCGCGATGATGATGATCCCCGAGGCCTGGGAACAGCACGAGGGCATGGACATCCGCCGCCGCGCTTTTTACGAGTACCACGCGGCGATGATGGAGCCGTGGGACGGCCCGGCGGCGATGGTCTTCACCGACGGCAAGCAGATCGGCGCGACGCTCGATCGCAACGGACTGCGGCCAGCGCGCTACATCGTCACCGACGACGATCTGGTGGTGATGGCCAGCGAATCCGGCGTGCTGCCGATCCCCGAGCCGCGCATCGTCAAGAAGTGGCGCCTGCAGCCGGGCAAGATGTTCCTCATCGACCTCGAACAAGGCCGCATCGTCGACGACGAAGAGCTGAAGAACCAGTTCGCCTTCGCCAAGCCGTACAGGCAGTGGATCGAGAACGTGCGCATCAAGCTCGATGCGCTCGACATTGGTGAACCCGCGCAGCCGCTGCCGCATGCCGAGTCGCTGCTCGACCGCCAGCAGGCTTTCGGCACGACGCAGGAAGACATCAAGTTCCTGCTCGCGCCGATGGCCACCGCCGGCGAAGAAGGCATCGGCTCGATGGGCAACGACTCGCCGCTGGCCGTGCTGTCGGACAAGAACAAGCCGCTGTTCAACTACTTCAAGCAACTCTTTGCGCAGGTGACGAACCCGCCGATCGACCCGATCCGCGAAGCGATCGTGATGTCGCTCAACAGTTTTATCGGCCCGAAGCCGAACCTGCTCGACATCAACGACGTCAATCCACCGATGCGTCTCGAAGTGACGCAGCCTGTGCTCGACTTTGACGACATGGCGCGCCTGCGCTCGATCGAGCGCCACACGCACGGCAAGTTCAAGAGCCACGAGCTTGATATCACCTACCCACTCGCGTGGGGCAAGGAAGGCATCGAGGCCAAGCTGGCGTCGCTGACGGCCGAAGCTGTCGATGCGCTCAAGGGCGGCCACAACATCCTCATCGTCACCGACCGGCGCATGCGCCGCGAGCGCGTCGCCATTCCTGCGTTGCTCGCGCTGTCTGCCGTGCACCACCACCTCGTGCGCGAGGGCCTGCGCACGACGGCCGGTCTCGTCGTCGAGACGGGTTGCGCGCGCGAGGTCCATCACTTCGCCGTGCTCGCCGGCTACGGCGCTGAAGCCGTGCATCCATACCTTGCGATGGAAACGCTGGTCGCGCTGCACAAGGAGTTGCCCGGCGAGTTGAGTGCCGAGAAAGCGATCTACAACTACGTCAAGGCCATCGGCAAGGGCCTGTCGAAGATCATGTCGAAGATGGGCGTGTCGACCTACATGTCGTACTGCGGCTCGCAACTTTTCGAAGCGGTGGGCCTGGAGAAGGACTTCGTCGGCAAATACTTCCGCGGCACGGTTGTTACGGGGATGCAGCCGATAATTGGAATTTTACTACTTATACAGGAGTGGGGGAATAATTTCCATTCTATCATTAAACTTGTAAACTTTTGCTATTGCTTTATGAGCAGACGTCATTTTATTAAACAGTCT
>JANNJX010000443.1:0-1853 GCA_031396005.1 Burkholderiales bacterium | reverse complement strand
CGCTGCCGCACTGGCTGGTGCTGGCAGCGTCGCCCGCGCGCAGAGCTTTGCCTTCACGCCGAACCAGCGTTACCCCGACCCGGCAGTGCTGATCCTCGACCCGAGCTTTGCCAAGTACCGCATCTACAGCAGCACCGTCGAGCAGGTGGCCACGGGCATGCGCTGGGCCGAGGGGCCGGTGTACTTTCCGGGCAGCGGCAGTGAAGGCGGCTATGTGCTGGTGAGCGACATCCCGAACAACCGCATCATGAAGTTCGACGAGAAGACGGGCGCCTTCAGCGTCTTTCGCGCCAACGCCAACTGGGCCAACGGCAACGCGCGCGACCGCCAAGGCCGGCTCGTCACCGGCGAGCATTCGGTGACGCGGCGCGTGACACGCACGGAGAAGGACGGCAAGATCACCGTGCTCGCCGACAGCTTCGAGGGCAAGAAGTTGAACGCCCCGAACGACATCGCCATCAAGAGCGACGACAGCATCTGGTTCACCGACCCGCTGTTCGGCATCAACGGCGAATGGGAAGGCTCGCGCGCCAAGACCGAACAGGCGACGACCAACGTCTATCGCATCGGCGCCGACGGCAAGATCACGGCCGTCATCACCGACCTCATGAACCCCAACGGCATCGCCTTCTCGCCCGACGAGAAAAAGCTCTACGTCGTCGAGTGGCGCGGCACGCCCAACCGCAGCATCTGGAGCTGGGACGTCAACGCCGACGGCACGGTGGCCAACAAGACCAAGCTGATCGACGCGGCAGACTTCGGCGCGCTCGACGGCTTCAAGGTCGACCGCGACGGCAACCTGTGGTGCGGCTACGGCAGCAACGGCGCGCTCAACGCCGAGGCCACGGAGGTCGGCGGGCGCAAGGTGTTCCAACTGCGTGGCAAGCCCGAAGACCTGGATGGCGTGGCCATCTTCAACCCGCAGGGCAAAGCCATCGGCTTCATCAAGCTGCCTGAGCGCTGCGCCAACCTGTGCTTCGGCGGGCCGAAGAACAACCGCCTGTACATGGCGAGCTGCCACTCTCTTTACGCGCTGTACGTGGAATCGCACGGCGCCATCTGAACTGCAAAGGAGACCCCTCATGAAGTTTCTCGCCACCCTCTTCTGCGCGCTGGCTTGCGCGGTCTCGCTGCCGGCTGCAGCGCAAGACAACTTTCCCAGCAAACCGCTGAAGATCGTCAGCCCGTTCCCGCCGGGTGGCACCAGCGACGTGATGGCGCGGCTGATCGCCGAACCGCTGGGCAAGGAACTGGGTCAGCAGGTGATCGTCGAGAACATCGGCGGCGCCGGCGGCACGGTGGGCACGTTGCGCGCCGTCAAGCAGATGCCTGTCGACGGCTACACCATCATCCAGACCGGCGTCGGCCAGAGCGCGGTCGCGCATGGCCTCAACCCCGCTCTCGGCTACGACTCGAACAAGGATTTCGTCCACGTGGCTCAGGTGCACTCGGGCCCAAACGTGCTCGTCGTCAACGCCAGCACACCGTGGAAGACCTACAAGGAATTGTTGGAGTACGTGCGCGCCAACCCGGGCAAGCTCAACTACGGCTACACCCACGCCGCCTCGGGCCACATGGCGATGGAGCTGTTCAAGTTGGAAGGCAGCAAGTGCGCGCCGGGCGCCAAGGACTGCAAGGGCCTGTTCATGGTCGGCATCCCGTACCGCGGCGGTGGCCCGATGATGCAGGACTTGCTGGGCGGGCAGATCCCCTTGATGTTCATCAACCAGGACACGGCCTTTCCGCACGTCAAGGCCGGCAAGCTGCGCGCGTTGGCCGTGTCCAGCCTGCAGCGCAACCCGCTGTTCCCGGACACGCCGACGATCCACGAGAGCGGCATCCCGAATTTCCAG
>JANNJX010000285.1:0-3830 GCA_031396005.1 Burkholderiales bacterium | reverse complement strand
TGCGGCCCGGCCAGGTCCTCGACCGTGAACAGCGCCTTGCCGTCCAGCGTCGGCAGGAACTGGATGCAGGCGTTGACCGCGCGCAGCGCCAGCCCGCCCACCGCCGTCGCATCGCCGGTGTCGGCCGCCTGGCCGATCACCACCGTGCAGGCGCCGCAATCGCCTTCGTTGCAGCCTTCCTTGGTGCCGGTGCAATGCGCGTCTTCGCGCAGCCAGTCGAGCACGCTCTTCGTCGGGTGCACATCGGCCACCTCGACGATGCGGCCGCGGTGATGAAAACGGATCGAGCGGGTGTTCATGCGGCGGTTTCCGGGGCAGGCTGCGAAGTTACCGCGACGGTACCGCGCCGCGCCCAGCGATGTATACGATCAAAGCCATATCTTCTAGCGAGACGCGGATATGTCCAAGCCCGACAACTTCGACAAGATCGAGCTTCACCTTGTCCGGGTTCTGCACGTGCTCATCAACGAACGCAGCGTCTCGCGCGCCGCCCTCAAGCTCCAGACCACGCAGCCTGCCGTCAGCGCGCAGTTGAAGCGGCTGCGCGAGCTGACCGGCGATGCGCTGCTGGTACGTGCCGGCAACGCGATGGTGCCGACCGACGCCGCGCGGGCGCTGCTGGGCCCTGCCAGCCGGCTGTTGCACGAGGCCGAAACGCTGTTCGATGCGCGTGGCCGCACGCAGCCGTTCGAGCCGGTGCGCTGCGAATCCATGTTCCGCATCGCCGCCACCGACTATCTCGACCCGCTGTTCCTGCCCGAGCTGGTGGTGCGGCTGAAGCAACTCGCGCCCGGCGTTCGCCTCGAGCTGCATTCGCTGTCGGGCGAGTTCGACTACCGGCGCAGCCTGGCCGCCGGCGAGGTCGATCTGGTGATCGGCAACTGGCTCGAACCGCCGGCCGAGCTGCACCTGGGCAAGCTGGTGAGCGACGAGATCGTCTGCCTGGTCGCCGAGGACCATCCGCTGCACCGCAACCCGGGCGGCTGGACCGTCGAGCGCTACCTCACCAGCGAGCATGTGGCGCCGATGCCGATGCATCCGGGCGCCCGCGGCGTGATCGACGAACACCTCGCCGCGCAGGGCCTCGAGCGCAACGTGGTCGCGCGCAGCGCGCACTTCAGCCTGATCCCGCTGATGGTCGCGCGCAGCCTGCTCGTGCTGACCACCGGGCGCCTGTTCTGCACTCGCTACACCGAAACCATGCCGCTGGCGATCGTGCGCTGCCCGGTGCCGTTTCCGCCGCTGACGTACTACCAGCTGTGGCATGAGGTGAGCCACGCATCGTCGGCGCTGCGCTGGCTGCGCGAGCAGGTCAAGGACGTGGCGCGAACGCTGGCCACGCAGGGCCTGCCGCGGCGCGGCGAGGCGAGCCGGCCATGAGCCATCCCGACCGCATCGCGATCCGCGGCGACCTGCTCGACTTCGTCGCCGACCCCGGCTTCGACGACATCGACACGCCGGCCGTGCGCTTCGACGCCGACTGCTGGCTGCTGATCGAAGACGGCCGCATCAGCGGTCGCCAGGCCGACGCACCCGACGACTCGTGGAGCCGGCTCGACCATCGCGGCCGGCTGGTGATGCCGGGCTTCATCGACACCCATGTGCACAGCCCGCAGCTCGACCTGATCGCGTCGTACGGCACCGAGCTGCTCGACTGGCTCAACACCTACACCTTCCCGGCCGAAGCGGCGCACGCGAACCGCGACGCGGCGCAGGCCGGTGCGCGCCTGTTCGTTGATTGCCTGCTGGCGCACGGCACCACCGCCGCGGTGGTCTTCCCGACGGTCCACAAGACCTCGGTCGATGCGCTGTTCGAGACCGCTTTCGAGAAGAACATGCGCGTCATCTCGGGCAAGGTGCTGATGGACCGCCATGCGCCGCCGAACCTGACCGACGACGTGGAGAGCGCCCGCGCCGACTGCCTCGAGCTGATCGAGCGCTGGCACGGCCGCGGCCGCCTGGCCTACGCGGTGACGCCGCGCTTCGCGCCGACCAGCAGCGATGCGCAGCTGGCCATGGCCGGCGAGCTGCTCGCAGCGCACCCCGGCGTGTACATGCAGACCCATGTGGCGGAGAACCGCGCCGAGGTGAAGTGGGTCGCCGAGCTGTTTCCCGGCGCGCGCAGCTACCTCGACGTCTATCACCGCTTCGGCCTGCTGGGCGAGCGCTCGGTGCTCGCACACGGCATCTGGCTCGACGACGCCGACCGCGCCTTGCTCGCCGAGTGCGGCGCGCAGATCGCGCACAGCCCGAGCTCGAACCTGTTCCTGGGCAGCGGGCTGCTCGACTGGCGCGCGCTGGAAGCCGCCGGCGCCCGCGTCTCGATCGCCACCGATGTCGGCGGCGGCACCAGCCTGTCGATGCTGCGCACGCTTGCCGAGGCCTACAAGGTGCAGGCACTGCAGGGCCGCAAGCTGACGGCGTGGAAGGCGCTGCACGCGGCCACCCGCGGCGCGGCGCGCGCGCTCGGGCTGGCGCATGAGATCGGCTCGCTGGAAGTCGGCTGCGTCGCCGACATCGCCATCTGGAACTACGCGGTGGGGCCGCTGGCCGTGCACCGCGACTCGCTCGCACGCACGCTGCACGAGCGCCTGTTCGCATTCATGACGCTTGGCGACGAGCGCAATCTGCAAGCGGTGCTCGTCGCAGGCACGCCGCACGCTCTCCCTGGAGACCACCCATGACCACCGCCACCACCGTGCCGCCGACGAACAGCGGCGCGCTCGAACGCCTGTTCAAGCTGAGCGAACATGGCACCACACCGCGCACCGAGATCGTGGCCGGGATCACGACGTTCTTGACGATGGCCTACATCATCTTCGTCAACCCGTCGATCCTCGGCGACGCCGGCATGCCCAAGGATTCGGTGTTCGTCGCCACCTGCCTGATCGCCGCTTTCGGCACCTTGATCATGGGGCTGTACGCCAACTACCCGATCGCGCTGGCGCCCGGCATGGGGCTGAACGCGTACTTCGCCTACGTCGTCGTGCTCGGCATGGGCTACACGTGGCAGGTCGCACTCGGTGCGGTGTTCATCTCGGGCTGCCTGTTTCTCGCCATCACCCTGACGGGCTTGCGCGAGCAGATCATCCGCGGCATACCGCATTCGCTGCGCGTCGCCATCACCGTCGGCATCGGGCTGTTCCTGGCCATCATCGCGCTCAAGAGCGCCGGCATCGTGGCGCCGTCGAAGGCGACCTACATCACGCTGGGTGACCTGCACCAGCCGCCGGTGGTGCTGGCCACGCTCGGCTTCTTCATCATCGTCGTGCTTGACCGGCTGAAGGTGCGCGGCGCGATCCTGATCGGCATCCTGGCGGTCACGCTGGCGTCGTTCGTCTTCGGCGGCAACAAGTTCAGCGGCGTTTTCTCGCTCCCGCCGTCGATCGAGCCGACCTTGTTCGCGCTCGACATCAAGGGTGCGCTGTCGGTCGGCATCCTGAACGTGGTGCTGGTGTTCTTCCTGGTCGAGCTGTTCGACGCCACCGGCACGCTGATGGGGGTGGCCAAGCGTGCCGGCCTGCTCGTGCCCGGCAAGATGGACCGCATGAACAAGGCCCTGCTCGCCGACTCGGGCGCGATCTTCGCCGGCTCGCTGCTCGGCACGTCGAGCACCACCGCGTACATCGAAAGCGCGTCGGGCGTGCAGGCCGGCGGGCGCACGGGCATGACGGCGGTGGTGGTAGCGCTGTTGTTCCTGGCCTGCCTGACGATCGCGCCGCTGGCCGGCTCGGTGCCGGCCTATGCCACCGCGCCGGCGCTGTTCTTCGTCGCCTGCCTGATGCTGCGCGACCTGACCGAGCTCGACTGGGACGAGAGCACCGAAGTCA
>JANNJX010000274.1:0-11246 GCA_031396005.1 Burkholderiales bacterium | reverse complement strand
CTACCACCTCGGCGTCGACGGCATCTCCGTCTGGTTCATCCTGCTCACGGCGTTCATCACCATCATCGTCGTCATTTCGGCGTGGGAGGTCATCACCGAGCGAGTGCACCAGTACATGGGCGCGTTCCTGATCCTGTCGGGCCTGATGGTCGGCGTGTTCTCGGCCCTCGATGGCCTGTTGTTCTACGTCTTCTTCGAAGCCACGCTGATCCCGATGTACATCATCATCGGCATATGGGGCGGGCCGCGACGCGTGTATGCCGCGTTCAAGTTCTTCCTCTACACGCTGCTCGGCTCGCTGCTGATGCTCGTCGCGCTGATCTACCTGTACTACAAGAGCGGCGGCAGCTTCGAGATACTCGACTGGCACAAGCTGCCGCTGCCGCTGTCGGCACAGAGCCTGCTGTTCTTCGCCTTCTTCGCCGCGTTCTCGGTCAAGGTGCCGATGTGGCCGGTGCACACCTGGCTGCCGGATGCGCACGTCGAAGCGCCCACCGGTGGCTCGGTGGTGCTGGCGGCGATCATGTTGAAACTCGGCGCCTACGGCTTCCTGCGCTTCTCGCTGCCGATCGCGCCCGATGCGTCGCGCGAGTGGGACTGGCTGATCATCGCCCTGTCGCTGATCGCCGTGCTCTACATCGGCCTGGTGGCCCTCGTGCAGCAGGACATGAAGAAGCTCGTCGCCTACAGCTCCATTGCGCACATGGGCTTTGTCACGCTCGGCTTCTTCATCTTCAGCGAGCTCGGCATCTCCGGCGGTATCGTGCAGATGATCAGCCACGGCTTCATCTCGGGTGCGATGTTCCTGTGCATCGGCGTCCTCTACGACCGCGTGCACTCGCGCGAGATCGCGTCCTACGGCGGCGTCGTCAACACCATGCCCACGTTCACCGCCTTCGCCGTCTTCTTCGCCATGGCCAACTGCGGCCTGCCGGGCACCAGCGGCTTCGTCGGCGAGTGGATGGTGATTCTCGGCACGGTCAAGTTCAACTTCTGGCTCGGCCTGTTGGCCGCGACGACGCTCGTCTTCGGCGCCGCGTACACGTTGTGGATGGTCAAGCGCGTGTACTTCGGCGACGTGGCCAATGCCGACGTCAAGGCGCTCAACGACATCAACACACGCGAGTTCACGATGCTGGCGTTGCTCGCCGCCGCTGTGCTGTGGATGGGCGTGTACCCGAAACCCTTCACCGACGTGATGCACCAGAGCGTTACGCAGCTGATCCAGCACGTGGGTCAATCAAAGTTATGACTACCCCCAAGCTCACTTCGTTCGCGGCCCCCCGAGGGGGCGCAGCGCCCTCCGGATCGGCCGCGCGGGCGCTATGAACTGGGCCGCCGTCACCCCCGAGATCGTGCTGTTGACGATGGCCTGCGTCATTGCGCTGGTCGATCTGTTCGTCACCGACGAGCAGCGCGCTCCGACCTTCTGGCTCACGCAAGCCTCGCTCGCCGCCGTGGCGCTGCTGCACCTGCTGCGCCTGGACGGCGCCGAATCGGTTTATGCGATGCAGGGCATGGTCGTCTCTGACCCGCTCGGCCACCTGCTGGCGCTCTTCGCCACCGTCGCGGTGATGATCACCATCGGCTATGCGCGCTCGTACATCGGCGCACGCGAGATGTTGAAGGGCGAGTTCTTCACGCTGTCGATGTTCTCGCTGCTCGGGGTGTGCGTGATGGTCTCGGCCAACAACTTCCTCGTCGTCTACCTCGGCCTGGAGTTGATGAGCCTGTCGCTGTACGCGCTCGTCGCGCTGCGGCGTGACCACGGCACCAGCACCGAAGCGGCGATGAAGTACTTCGTGCTCGGCGCGCTGGCGTCGGGCTTCTTGCTCTACGGCCTGTCGATGATGTACGGCGCCACCGGCAGCCTGGACATCCAGCGCGTCTTCGAAGTCATCGGCCGCGGCCAGGCCAACCAGAGCGTGCTGACTTTCGGCCTCGTCTTCGTCGTCGCCGGCCTGGCCTTCAAGTTCGGCGCGGCACCGTTCCACATGTGGGTGCCCGACGTCTATCACGGCGCGCCGACGGCGGTGACGCTGCTGATCGCTGGCGCGCCCAAGCTCGCTGCCTTCGGCATGACGATGCGTCTGCTCGTCGAAGGCATGCTCGGCCTGGCGACCGACTGGCAGCAGATGCTGTCGGTGCTGGCCATCCTGTCGCTGCTGATCGGCAACCTCGCCGCCATTGCGCAGACGAACCTGAAGCGCATGCTGGCCTATTCGGCGATCGCGCAGATCGGCTTCATGCTGTTGGCACTCACCGCCGGCGTCGTCAGCGGCAACACGCTGTCGGCCGGCAACGCCTACAGCTCGGCGCTGTTCTACATGGTGGTCTATGTGCTGACGACGCTCGGCACCTTCGGTCTCGTCATGCTGCTGTCGCGCCAGGGCTTCGAGTGCGACGAACTGTCCGACCTCGCCGGCTTGAACCAGCGCAGCCCGTGGATGGCCGGCGTGATGGCGGTCTTCATGTTCTCTCTGGCCGGCATCCCGCCCACGGCCGGCTTCTACGCCAAGCTGGCGGTGCTGCAGGCGCTCGTCACCACCAACCAGCCGCACCACCTGTGGTTGGCCGTGTTCGCCGTGCTGATCTCGCTGGTCGGCGCGTTCTACTACCTGCGCATCGTCAAGCTGATGTACTTCGACGAGCCGACGGGCGATGCCGCCGCGCCGTCGCAAGAGGGCAGCGGCGCCAATGCGCTTCTCGCCGCCAACGGCGCCGCAGTGCTGCTGCTCGGCATCCTGCCCGGTGGCTTGATGACCCTTTGCAGCATGGCGATCCTGCGCGCACTGGCGACATGACCACCGACGACGCGCACCTGCGCGAGGTGACCGTCGCCAGCGAGCAAGTATGGCAAGGCCGCTTCCTCGACGTGCGCCTCGACACCGTGGCCTTGCCCAACGGCTCGCAGACCACGCGCGAGTACATCGTGCACAACGGCGCCGTGGTCGTGGTGCCGATGCTGGACGACGGCCGCCTGGTCATGGAGCGCCAGTACCGCTACCCGATGGGCCGCGTCATGCTCGAGTTCCCGGCCGGCAAGATCGACGGCGACGAAGCGCCTTTTGTCTGCGGCGTGCGCGAGCTCGAAGAAGAAACCGGCTACGTCGCCCGCGAGTGGGCGCGCGCCGGCCTGCTGCACAACGCCATGGCCTACTCCACAGAGCGCATCGAAATCTGGTTCGCGCGCGGCCTCGCGCGCGGCACTGCCAAGCTCGACGACGAGGAGTTCCTCGAGATCGTGACCCACAGCGAAGCCGAGATCGACGCCCTGTGCGCCAGCGGTGGCATCACCGATGCGAAGACGCTGATCGGCCTGCTGTGGCTGCAAAAGTACCGCGCCGGGTTATGGCCGCTGGTGTGGCAGCCGGCGCCCTGATCGCCGCACCGCTAAGATCGACGGCATGAAAGTCATCGATTTGCGATGCCAGAGCGGCCACCGCTTCGAAGGCTGGTTTGCCGGCGACGACGATTTTCTCGATCAGAACGGCCGCGGCTTGATCGAATGCCCGCTGTGCGCCGACAAGGTCATCGTGCGCCTGCCGAGCGCGCCGCGGCTGAATTTGTCGGGTGCGCAGGAACCGGCGGCCACGACATCTCCATCCGTGCCTGTCGACGAAGCCGCAACGAAGCAAGCGCGCTGGATGCAGGTCGTGCGCCACGTGATCGCCAACACCGAAGACGTCGGCACGCGCTTCGCCGACGAAGCGCGTCGCATCCACTACGGCGAAGCCGAAGAACGCGCCATCCGCGGCCAGGCCAGCGCCGACGAGCGCGAGGCGCTGCGTGAAGAGGGCATCGAAGTGCACCCGCTGCCGGTGCCGGTGGTGTTCAAGGACACGTTGCAGTAGATCCGTCCTGCTGAAGAGGTCGAGTACCGCGTCCCTGCTCCGTCACCCTCAACCCCCTTTCCCAGGCTTCCCCCTTGCAGGGGGAAGGAGCGAAAGCTGCCTACAGCACACGGCCTGGGTTCATCAGTCCGCGCGGATCGAGTGCGGCCTTCACCGCCCACATCAACGCCAGCGCCGTTGCGTCCTTGTACTGCACCAGTTCCTGGCGCTTCAAGACACCGATGCCATGCTCGGCGGAGATCGAGCCGCCGTGTGCGGCGACGGCGTCGTAGACGATGGCGTTGACCTCGTGCTCGCGATCTGCGAGGAACACCGCGGCATCGACGCCGACCGGCGTCTGCACGTTGTAGTGCAAGTTGCCGTCGCCGAGGTGGCCGAAGTTGACCAGGCGTACGCCGACCACGGCGCGTTCGAGCGCGGCCTGCGTGGCCTCGCAGAACGCCGGGATGCGCGACACCGGCAGCGCGATGTCGTGCTTGATGTTCACACCTTCCTGCGCTTGCGCCAGCGGGATCGACTCGCGCAGGTGCCACATCGTGCGCGATTGCGCCACGCTCTCGGCAATGGCCGCATCGCCGATGATGCCGCGCTCCAGCGCCTGGCCGAGCAGGCCTTCGAAGCGCTCGCGGGCGTGGGCCTCGCTCTCGTCGTCGGAGAGTTCGAGCAGCACCGTCCACGGCGCGGCGGGCAGCGGCTGGCGCAACTGCGGCATGTGCCGGGCCACGAGCGACAGCGAGAACGCGTTCATCGCTTCGAAGCCGGTGAGGCCAGCGCCGAGTTGCTGCTGCGCCAGGCCGAGCAGCGTCACGCTGCCGGCGAGCGTGGCGCACGACGCCATCGCCGTCATCGTTGCCGTCGGTTTGGCATGCAGCGCCAGCGTGGCCGCGGTGATGATGCCGAGCGTGCCTTCGCTGCCGATGAAGAGGTCGCGCAGGTCGTAGCCGCTGTTGTCCTTGCGCAGGCCCGACAGGCCATGCCAGACGTCGCCCGACGCCGTCACCACCTCGAGGCCGAGGCAGAGCGCGCGCGCATTGCCGTAGCGCAGCACCTGCGTGCCGCCGGCGTTGGTGGCCAGGTTGCCGCCGATGGTGCAGCTGCCTTCTGCGGCGAGCGACAACGGGAACAGCAGGCCCGCGTCGTCGGCCGCCTGCTGCACGGCTTGCAGCACGCAGCCGGCTTCGACCGTCAACGTGAGGTTGGCGCGGTCGAGCTCGCGGATGCGGGCGAGGCGGGTGAGTGAGAGCAGCACCTGCGTGCCGCTGGCATCAGGCACGCCGCCGCCGACGAGGCCCGTGTTGCCGCCTTGCGGCACGAGCGCAGCGCCATGCGCAGCACACGCGCGCACGACGGCCGCCACCTCGTCGGTGTTGCCGGGCCGCACGACGGCCAGTGCCTTGCCGCGCCAGCGCTTGCGCCAATCGAGCTCCCACGCCGAGAGGTCGCCTTGCGTCAGCACCTGGCTTTGGCCAACTGCCGCGCGCATCGATGCAACCAACGCCGCCGTCATGACTTCCTCAACCTCCAGCGCACATGCGCCGCGCAAGCCGCGAACAGCACGAGGCACAGCAGCACTTGCAACCACGCCAGCGTCATCGACAGCCCGCGCTCGGTGACGCCGCGCACCAGACCTTCGGTCACGTACACCCAGACCAACAAGCTCAGCCAGCGGTGCGTGACCATGCGGAACTGCGCGATGCCGACCACGGCAAACGCCAGCGGCAGCACCTTCAGTGCCCACGTGCGGCCGCCGGTGGGGGCCAGCCACAGCTCCCAAACCAGGCCGAGCACGATCAGCGCCAACAGACTGCCCAGCGCCACGGCGCGGGTGCGCAGCAGCACGGTGTCAGGCGCGTTGGCAACGGTCGAAGTGGTCATGGCTGGCATCATAGGGTTCATGAACTTGTCTCTTGCTCTGTCCCAATGGCGCAGCCGCGTCAACGAGCTCGTCGAGACGTTGCAGCGCTGGCCCTGGCTCGACACTGCGAAGACGCTGCGCGAGCGTTTCCGTGAAGACCGATTGGGCCTGACCGCCAGCAGCCTCACGTTCACCACGCTGATCGCCCTCGTGCCGCTGGTGACCGTGATGCTCGCCATCTTCAGCGCCTTCCCCATGTTCGCCAGCTTTCAGACCGCGCTGGAGACGTACTTTCTGCAAGCGCTGGTGCCCGACGGCATCGCCAGGCCGGTGCTGTCGGCATTGACGCAGTTCGCCGCCAAGGCGGCGCGCCTGGGCGGCGTCGGCCTCGGCATCCTGGTCATCACGGCGCTGGCGCTGATGCTGACCATCGACCGCGCGCTCAATGCGATCTGGCGCGTGCGCCGGCCGCGGCCGATCGCCAAGCGCGTGCTCGTCTACTGGGGCGCCCTGACGCTCGGGCCGCTGCTGCTGGGCATCAGCTTGTCGCTGACGTCGTGGGTGTTGACGGCCAGCCAGGGCTTCGTGCGCACCCTGCCGGGCGGCGTGGCGATGTTGCTCAACGCCGTCGAGTTCGCCTTGCTGGCGCTCGGCATGGCGGCGCTGTTCCACTACGTGCCGCACACGCATGTGCGCTGGCGCCACGCGCTGGCCGGCGGCATGTTCGTCGCAGTCGGCATCGAAGTCGCCAAAAAACTGCTCGCCTGGTACATCGGCAGCATGCCGACGATCTCGGCGGTGTACGGCGCTTTTGCCGCGGTGCCGATCCTGCTGCTGTGGATCTATGTCGGCTGGCTCATCGTGCTCTGGGGCGCCGTCATCGCCGCCTATGCGCCGAGCCTGTCGATGCGCATCGCGCGCATGCCCACCGCGCCCGGGCACCGCTTTGCGCTGGCGTTGTCGGTGATCGGCGCGCTGGCGCGTGCGAAGAGCGGCAGCGCGCGCGGTCTGGCGCTGCACGAACTGGCAGCCACGCTCGGCACCGACCCGCTGCAGGTTGAGCCGGTGGTCGATGCGCTGGCGTCGATGGATTGGGTGGCGCGCCTGGACGAAGAGGGCGGCCAGCGCCTGGTGCTGCTGGCCGACCCGGCGGCGACGCCGGCGCGAGCGCTCGTCAATGCGCTGCTGCTCGAATCGACGTCGGCGACGAAGGCGTTTCGCGAACGCACGGGGCTGGAGCGATTGACAGTCGCCGACCTGATCTGATCGGCCGCCGCCCTCAGCCGCCGCAGTGCATCACGCGGTCCTTGCCCGCGCGCTTGGCCTCGTACATCGCCGTGTCGGCGAGTTGCAGCAGACGCAACGCCTGCGTCGCGTCCTGCGGCGCCAGCGCGTAGCCGATGCTGGCCGACACGCCGGCCGCACCGCTGCACTGCTGCGCGCACGCGCGCACCGCGCCCAGCAGGTGCGTGGCCAGCGCCGCGGCGCCGGCAGCATCGCGCACGGGCGCCAGCACGAGGAACTCGTCGCCGCCGAAGCGGCCGACGGCGTCTTCGAGCCGCACCGCCTGTTGCAGCGCAGGCGCAAGCGACACCAGCAGAGCGTCGCCGGCCGCATGGCCGTGCGCATCGTTGAGTGCCTTGAAGCCGTCGAGGTCGATGAAAAACAGCGCCACGGGCTGCACCGCACAAGTGGCGACCGCCGTGTCCAGCCGCTCCATCATGGTCCGCCGAGACAGCGCGTCGGTGAGCGCGTCGCGCTGCGCGGTGCGCGCCAGGCGCTGCTGTGCTTCGGTGAGTTCGTGCACGTCGATGGTGACGGTGTAGACGCCCTGCACGGTGCCGCCGCCGCCGTCGTCCATGTCGGGCACGTAGCTGGTGCGCATCCAGCGCGCGCCCTGATCCGCATGCGGCAGGTTTTGCACCAGGCGCGTGTACTGCACCGACTCGCCGGCCAGCGCGCGGTCGAAGTAGGGCTTGTGCTCGGCCCAGCGCGCCGCGCCGCGCACCTCGCCGATTGGCCGGCCGATCAGCTCGGCGGCCGGCAGGCTCACCGCCCGCTGGTAGGCCAGGTTGACGAAGCGCAGCGTGTACTCGCGATCGACGTAGGTCAGCGGGTAGGGAATGTGTTCGGTGAAGCGGTTCAGGCGCTGCCGCGCCGCGATCAGTTGCTCGCGCTCCATCACGTCCTGGTGGATGTCGAAGGCGATCGTGTAGACCGCTTCGACCTCGCCCTCGGCGTTGCGATCGGGAAAGACCTGCACGCGCGACCAATGCGCCGCCGCGCCCTGGTGCGTGAGCCGGCGCTCGTAGCTCACCGTGCGGCCTTCGAAGGCAGCGGCAAAGGCGGCGCTGGCCGATGCCCAGGCGGCGGCGCCGTAGAGCTGCGACAACGTGCGGCCGACCAGCGCTTCGCTCGTCCGGCCGGCCCAGCGCGTGTAGGGGCCGTTGCAGAACAGCAGCGTCGCTTCGTCGCCCAACTCGCCACAACGCCCGCACCTGCCCCAACGACCAATGGGCAGATCGATCGCCTCGACCAGCCGCTCGGCCGGATCGGCCGAGAGCGCGCGGGCGGGAGTGTCGTCGAGCTTCATCGCGTGTGCATCCTCGCATCGTCGAGGGCCGGTTGTCATTCACCCTGAAGGGGGAATATTCACCTTGCCGCGACAGGCATCACGCTGCGTGGATCACAACGAGCAGCGCTTGCGCCGCCGTCCTGCCCGGGTTGTGGATGCGGTGCGGCACATCGACGGCGTAGCGCGCGGTCTCGCCGGCGCGCAGGCGCGTGCTCTCGGCGCCGGCATGCACTTCGAGCGTGCCGGCATGCACCGTGAGGTGCTCGCGCGACCCGGGTTCGTGCGCGCGCGAATCGAGCGCACCGCCGGGCTGCACGCGCAGCTGGTACCACTCGAAGCGCCCGGCCAGCTCGATCGGGCCGAGGATGCGCAACTCGCACTTGCCGTCGGGGCTGGCCAAGAGCGGCGTCGCATGCGCCGGCACGGTGGTCAGCAGCGGTTCGGCCGGCCTGCCGTCGCCGAGCAGCTCGCCCAGCGGCACGCCGAAGGCCGTGGCCAGGCGCCAGACCACGGCCACCGTCGGATTGGCCTGGCCGCGCTCGATCTGCGACAACATCGACTTGGAGACGCCGGCTTGGCGCGACACTTCGTCGAGCGACAGGCCGCGCTGCTCGCGCAACGCGGCGAGCGCGGCGCCAACCTGCGGCGGCCGCGGTTTCTTCAATCTAGTGGACATCTGTTCGATATACTGAACATCAGCGAAACGAGTGTACAGCCATGAGCACAGCCTTCATCGCCCACCTGCGATCCGAACTCGACGGCCTGCGCGCCGCGGGCCTGTACAAGAGCGAGCGCGTGATCACGACGCCGCAGGGCGCGACCGTCAAGACCGCCGGCGGCCGCGAGGTCATCAACCTGTGCGCCAACAACTACCTCGGCCTGTCGTCGCACCCGAAAATCACCCTAGCCGCGCACGAGGCCCTGCGCACGCATGGCTACGGCATGAGCAGCGTGCGCTTCATCTGCGGCACGCAGGATCTGCACAAGACGCTGGAGCAGCGCATCGCGCGCTTCGTCGGCTGCGAAGACGCGATCCTCTACGCCGCGGCGTTCGACGCCAACGGCGGCCTGTTCGAGCCGCTGCTCGGCGAGCAAGACGCGATCATCAGCGACGCCTTGAATCACGCCTCGATCATCGACGGCATCCGCCTGTGCAGGGCGCTGCGCTGGCGCTACGAGCACAACGACATGGCCGACCTCGAGCGCTGCTTGCAGGAGGCCCAGGCCAAGGGCGCGCGGCACACGATGGTCTTCACCGACGGTGTGTTCTCGATGGACGGCACGATCGCGCAGTTGGACAAGATGCGCCCGTTGTGCGACCGCTACGACGCGCTGCTGGCCATCGACGAGTGCCACGCCAGCGGCTTCATGGGCCAGACAGGCCGCGGCACGCATGAACACCGCAACGTCTTCGGCAAGATCGACATCGTCACCGGCACCTTCGGCAAGGCGCTGGGCGGCGCCTCGGGCGGTTTCACCGCGGCGCGGCGCGAGGTGGTGGAGTTGCTGCGCCAGCGCTCGCGGCCGTATCTGTTCTCGAACACGCTGATGCCAGCGATCGCCGGCGCCTCGATCGCCGTGCTCGACCTGCTCGAAGGCAGCACGGCGCTGCGCGACAAGCTCGAAGACAACACGAGATTCTTCCGCCGTGCGATCACCGAGGCCGGTTTCGACATCAAGCCCGGCGAGCACCCGATCGTGCCGATCATGGTCCATGACGCGGTCAAGGCGCAGCAACTCGCGGCGCGACTGCTCGAACTCGGCGTCTACGTCGTCGGCTTCTTCTTCCCGGTCGTGCCCAAGGGCCAGGCGCGCATTCGTGTGCAGATGAGTGCGGTGCACGAGCGGCACCACCTCGAGGAGGCGATGGTCGCTTTCGTTCAGGCCGGCAAAGAACTCGGCCTCGTCAAGTGAAGATTCTCATCATCGGCGCCAACGGTCAGATCGGCACCGAGCTCGCCACCGCCCTCGCTGAGAAACACGGACAGAACGCGGTCGTCACCAGCGACCTGGCACCGCAGGGCAAGGTGTCCGGCCTGGCCCACGAAGCGCTCGACTGCACCGACATCGGCGCGCTGACGCAGATCGTCGAGCGCCACCGCATCACGCAGGTCTACCACCTCGCGGCAGCGCTCTCCGCGCGCGGCGAGAAGCACCCGATGTGGGCCTGGGACCTGAACATGAAGGGCCTGCTGGGCGTGCTCGAGGTCGCGCGTTCGCACAAGCTCGAACGCATTTTCTGGCCGAGCTCGATCGCGGCTTTCGGTCCGAGCACGCCGCAGGAGCACACGCCGCAGAAAACGGTGATGGACCCGAGCACGGTCTACGGCATCAGCAAGCTCGCCGGCGAAGGCTGGTGCGCGTGGTATCACCGGCACCACGGCGTCGATGTGCGCAGCCTGCGCTTTCCGGGCCTCATCAGCTGGAAGACGCCGCCCGGCGGTGGCACCACCGACTACGCCGTCGAGATTTTTCATGCGGCGTTGAAGGACGGGCGCTACACCTGCTTCCTCGAAGCGCAACAAGCGCTGCCGATGATGTACATGGAAGATGCCATTCGTGCCACCTTGGAGTTGATGAACGCGCCGCCCGAGCGTGTGATCGACCGCCACTCGTACAACCTGGCCGGCATCAGCTTCACGCCGCTCGAGATCGCCGCGGCGATCCGCGAGCGCCTGCCGCAGTTCACGCTGGACTGCGTGCCCGACTTCCGCCAGGCCATCGCCGCCACGTGGCCGCGCTCGATCGACGACAGCGCGGCGCAGCGCGATTGGGGCTGGCGGCCACGATTCGATCTTGCCGAGATGGTGGACGCGATGCTCGACAACCTGCGCCGCACGATCGGCTGATTCCGCGAGGCCGCTACCACGCGCGCGTCAGCGCCGGTTTGCCGTTGCCGCTGCGGGTCAGCTCGATCGACAGCGCAGCGCCGCGCGGCTTGTCGACGATGATCGTGCGCGGC
>JANNJX010000263.1:0-9477 GCA_031396005.1 Burkholderiales bacterium | reverse complement strand
GCCGAGCTTCGCAAAGACGACATCGCTTTGGATCACCGCATGCGTGCCGATGACGAGGCCCGCCGCACCCGACTCGACGGCGGCGAGTTGCTCCTTGCGCCCCTTGCCCTTGCGGCTGCCGGTCAGCCACGCCACCTGCAAGCCCAGCGGTTCGAGCCACAGCACGAGCTTCCTGAAATGCTGCTCGGCGAGGATCTCGGTCGGCGCCATCAGCGCGCATTGCCAGCCGGCGTCGATGGCGATTGTCGCCGCCAGCGCCGCCACCACCGTCTTGCCCGAGCCGACATCGCCTTGCAGCAGGCGGTGCATCGGCGTGCCGGCCGCCAGATCGGCGGCGATCTCTTCGGCGACGCGGCGCTGCGCGGTGGTCAGCGCGAACGGCAATGCCGCGAGGAACTTGTCATGAAGGCCGCCGCGCGCGCCGCGCAGCGCCGGCGCGCGCAACTTGGCGCGCTCGCGCTGCGCCGTCAGTTGCGACAACTGCTGCGCCAGCAGCTCGTCGTATTTCAGGCGTTGCCACGCCGGATGGCTGCGATCGTCGAGCGTGGCCAGCGGCGTGTCGGGCGGCGGCTGGTGGAGAAACTGCACGGCCTCACGCAGCGAGGGCAGGTCCGCAGTCACGGTGCCCGCGGGCAGCAGCTCCTGCAACGGCGCGCGCGCCAGCGCCGACGCGATCGCCTTGCGCAGATAAGCCTGCGGCAGTTGCGCGCTCGTCGGGTACACGGGGCTCAAGGTCGTCGGCAGAGGCGCGCCGGCGGCCTTGAGCGTCGGGTGCACCATCTCACGGCCGAGAAAGCCGCCGCGCAACTCGCCGCGCACGCGCACGCGGTTGCCGACGGCGAGCTGCTTTTGCTGCGACGGGTAGAAGTTCAGAAAGCGCAGCACCAGCGCCTGCCCGTCGTCGTCGGTCAGCCGCGCCACCAACTGGCGGCGCGGCCGGAACTCGACGCGACAGTCGGCAACGGTTGCTTCCAGCTGTAGCGTGTCGCCCTCGCGCGCGTCGGCCAAACGATTGAGTTTTGTCTCGTCTTCATAGCGCAGCGGCACATGCAGCGCCAGGTCGATGTCGCGTGTCAGCCCGAGCTTGGCCATCGCGCGTTGGGGGGCCGACATCTCCATCCGAATCATTGTCGCTTCGATAATCCGCACATGACCTTGCGCTTGGCCGTCCTCACCCTGTTCATCGCCGGCAGCGCCCACGCCGGTGCGCTCGACGTACCCAACCTCGACAAGGCGATCCACTACCAACCCAGGCTGCCGCTGCAGGTGCGCACGGCCGACGGCGTCGAGATCGCGGCCTTCGGCGCCGAGCGCCGCCAGTTCGTGCCGATCGAGCGCATCCCCAAGCGCATGCAGGACGCGGTGATCGCCGTCGAGGACGCGCGCTTTCGCGAGCACAACGGCATCGACCCCAAAGGCATGGCGCGCGCCGCGGTGGCGCTGATGACGGGCGGCTTGCGCCAGGGCGCGTCGACGATCACGCAGCAGGTGGCGCGCGTGTTCTTCCTCGAACAGAAGTTCACGCCGGAGCGCAAAACGCAGGAGATCGTGATCGCGCTCGAGCTGGAGAAGAAGCTGTCGAAGGACAAGATCCTCGAGCTCTACATGAACGAGATATTCCTCGGCCAACGCGCTTACGGTTTTGCCGCGGCGTCGCAGACCTACTTCGGCAAGCCGCTGGACAAACTGACGATCGCCGAGACGGCGATGCTCGCTGGCTTGCCGCAGAACCCGCACTACGCCAACCCGATCACCAACCTCGAGCGCGCGACGCAGCGCCAGCGCATCGTGTTGGAGCGCATGCGCCTCACCGGCGTCATCAGTGACGCGCAGCACGCCACGGCGCGCGCCGAAAAAGTCGTCATCAACCCGCCCGGACAGGGCGTGCTGCATGCCGGCCACGTGGCCGAGATGGCGCGGCTGGCGGTCGTTGAGCGCCTGGGCGACAAGGCTTACACGAGCGGCATCACGGTCACGACTTCGCTGCGCGCGGCCGATCAGCGCGCCGCCTGGAACGCCGTGCGGCGCGGCGTGCTGGCGCACGACCGCAAGGGCGCGTGGCGCGGCGTCGAGGCGGTCGAAACCTTGCCGGCGGCGAGCACGGCCGACAGCCCCGATCTCGAAGCCGCCGTGTCGCGGGCGTTGAAGGCGCACCGCGACGACGAGATGCTGCGCGCCGCGATCGTGCTCGCGGCGACGCCGAAGGAGATGCGCGTGCAACTCGCCACCGGCGAGCGCGTGGTGCTGGCGGGCGAAGGCCTGCGTTGGGCGCAAGCGGGGCTGGCGCCGAAGGCCAAAGCACCGCTGGCGATCAAGCGTGGCGCGGTCGTGCGCATCACACAGCAGGGCAACGTGTGGCAGATCGCGCAGTGGCCGCAGGCCGAGGCCGGCTTCGTCGCCCTCGACCCGCACACCGGCCACGTGCGCGCGCTCGTCGGCGCCTTCGACTTCAACCGTCAGCCGTTCAACCATGTCACGCAGGCGTATCGGCAACCCGGCTCGGCGATCAAGCCGCTGCTGTATTCGGCGGCGCTCGAACAAGGCGTGATGCCGGGCACGGTGATCGACGACGCGCCCTACACCGCGGCCAACGGCTGGTCGCCGGCCAACAGCGACGGCCTGTTCCTCGGCCCGCTGACGCTGCGCAACGCGCTGGCCCAGTCGCGCAACGCCGTCAGCGTGCGCGTCGTGCAGTACACCGGCGTCGCGGCAACGCGCGGCTGGCTGGAGCGCTTCGGCCTCGACGCCGCCCGGCAGCCCGACAACCTGACGCTGGCACTCGGCACCGGCAGCGTGACCCCGCTGCAGATGGCGCAGGCCTACGGCGTCATCGCCAACGGCGGCTGGTTGCTGCCGCCGGTGCTGATCGAACGCATCGCCGATGCCCAAGGCAAGCTGCTGTTCGAGGCGCCGCGCCCTGCGGCACTCACCGAAGACACACGCGCCATCCCGGCCCGCAACGCGTACCTCGCCGCGTCGCTGCTCGCCGGTGTGACCAAGCACGGCACCGCAGCGCGCGCGCAGCAGCAATTGAAGCGCAGCGATCTCTACGGCAAGACCGGCACCAGCAACGACGCCGTCGACGCCTGGTTCGCCGGCTTCCAGCCGAGCGTCGTCGCGGTGGCGTGGATGGGCTACGGCGAGCCGAGGAGCCTGGGCGAGCGCGAAACCGGCGGTGCTCTGGCGCTGCCGATCTGGATCGACTACATGGCCACTGCGCTGAAGGGCGTGCCCACGGCCAGGCTCGCGCCGCCCGAGGGCCTGATGCGAAATGGCGACGACTGGCTCTACGACGAATGGGCCGTGCAGGGCCAGGTGCAGCACATCGCCGCCGACGGCAGCGTGCAGTGGGCGCAGCCTTTCGCGCCGCCGGCCGGCGAAACCTCCGCCCCGGTGGGGGCGCTGCTGCGCTGAGCGCTGCTCGGGATGGCGCTGCGCCCGGCCGCGTGGCAGCATTGGCCGATGGCCGAACGCGAGGCTCCCGAGCACGACACGCCCGCCGATGCGCAAGCACTCTCGGCCACGCTCGCCGCCGCCGAGCGCGGCGACACGCGCGCCACCGCCGAGCTCTTCACCACGCTCTACCGCGAGCTGCACCGCCTGGCGCGCCAGCAACTGCATGCCAATGCCTGGGGCCTGACCCTCGGCGCGACGACGCTGCTGCACGAGGCCTATCTCGACCTGTCCCGCCGCGCCGCCACCTTCCCCGACCGCGCGCGCTTCTTCGCCTACGCCGCGCGCGCGATGCGCGGCCTGATCGTCGACTACGCGCGTGAGCGCAAGGCCTTGAAGCGCGGCGGCGAGTTCCACATCACCTCGCTGAACACGCAGCATGGCGACGAAGCCGGCGCTCCCGCCGACGATCTGCAG
Organism: Burkholderiales bacterium; assembly: GCA_031396005.1. GTDB lineage: Bacteria > Pseudomonadota > Gammaproteobacteria > Burkholderiales > Burkholderiaceae_C > CADEEN01. Next base: position 5,607 of record JANNJX010000263.1, on the reverse strand, counting down.
CCGCTGGCCGAGGCGCTCGACGAGCTGGCCGCGGTCGAGCCGGCGCTGGCCGAACTGGTCGAGCTGAAGTTTTTCTGCGGCTTCGCACTTGCCGAGATCGCGTCGATGCGCGGCGTCTCCGAGCGCACGGTGCAGCGCGACTGGAACAAGGCGCGCCTGTTCCTGCGCCATGTGATGCAGGACACGCCGTAGCGGCGGTCGCCTTTTGCGACTGGATTTCGAACCTGCGATGCGATGTCCGACAACCTGCCGCAACGCTGGGCCACGCTGAGCCCGCTGCTCGATGAGCTGCTCGACCTCGACGCGGCCGGCCGCAGCGTGCGTCTGGCGTTGTGCCGCGACAGCGACCCGCGCCTGGCCGATGAGCTGGCCGCCTGCTGGACGAACAGTCCGCGCTCGACGCCGAGGCCTTTCTCGAAGGCGCTGCGCCCGGCATGCCGCCTGCGCCACCGGTCGCAGCCACCCTCGCCGGTCGGCGCTTGGGCGCCTACACGCTGGTCGAGGCCATCGGCGCCGGCGGCATGGGCAGCGTCTGGCGCGCGCGCCGCAGCGACGGCCGCTACGAGGGCGACGTGGCGGTCAAGCTGCTCAACCTGGCGCTGGTGGCACGCGGCGGCGCCGAGCGTTTCGCGCGCGAGGGCCAGGTGCTGGCGCGCCTGGCGCACCCGAACATCGCGCACTTGATCGACGCCGGCGTCGGCGACGGCGTCCAGCCGTTCATCGTGCTCGAACATGTCCAGGGCGAGCCGATCGACCGCCACTGCGAGACGCGTCAGCTCGACACGGCCGCGCGCGTGCGCCTGCTGCTCGAGGTGATGGCCGCGGTCGAGCACGCGCACGGCCGTCTCGTGCTGCACCGCGACTTGAAGCCCGGCAACATCCTGGTCACCGCCGACGGCCGCATCAAGCTGCTCGACTTCGGCATCGCCAAGCTGCTCGACGAGGCCGACGGCGCGGCGCAGCCCACGGCCCTGACGCAGCTCGCCGGCCGCGCCTTCACGCCCGAATTCGCCGCGCCCGAGCAGGTGCAGGGCGGCGAGGTCACCACCGCCACCGATGTCTATGCGCTGGGCGTGCTGATGTACGTGCTGCTGTCGGGCGCGCACCCGACGGCCAAGGCCACCGCCACGCCGGTCGATCGCTTGCGCAGCGTCGTCGAGACCGAGCCGCCGCGCTTGTCGCAAGCAGCGCTCGCGCGCATCGAGCCGGCCTTGCACAAGCAACGAGCGCGCAGCGCCCAAGCGCTGCACAAAGCGCTGCACGGCGACCTCGACAACATCGCCGCCAAGGCGTTGAAGAAGGCGCCGGCCGAGCGCTACGCCAGCGCCGCTGCCTTCGCCGACGACTTGCGGCGCTACCTTGCCGACGAGCCGGTGTCGGCGCGCGCCGATTCATGGCGCTACCGCGCTGCCAAGTTCTTGCGCCGGCACCGCGTCGGCGTGGCGGCAGCGTCGTTGACGGCGGCGAGCCTCGTCGCCGGCATCGTCGGCACCACCTGGCAGGCCATCGAGGCGCGGCACGAGCGCGACCGCGCGCTGTTCGAAGTCAAGCGCGCCAACGCCCGCGGCAACCTGATGGACCTGGCGCTGCAGGCCACCGGCGACCCCGACAAGCCGGTGACGCAGCGCCAGATCTTGGAGCGCAGCGTGGCGCTGATCGAGAAACAGTTCGCCGGCGACCCGAAGCTTGCGGTCGATCTGCTGTACCCGATCGCCGGCCAGTACGCCGGCCTGGGCGACAGCGTCCGCGACTTGGCGGTGATGAAGCGCGCCGCCGAGATCGCCGCGGCCAGCGGCGACGCGCAACTTGTCGCGCATGTGGCCTGCAACAGCGTCGATGCCGAGATCGGCGCCGGCCACCTCGACGCCGCCAAGGCGCAGCTGGCGCTGGCGCAGCGTGCGTTGGCGCAGGTGGCGTCGCCGGGGCTGCTGATGCAGGTCGAGTGCCTGCGTGCCCAGGCCGAAACGGCGCGTGCCGAGTTGCAGCCGGACAACGCAGCGGCGTTCCTGCAGCAGGCGGCGACGCTGATGGAGCAGCGCGGCGACACCACCGGCGGCGCCTACGGCACGCTGCTGTCGCTGCTGGCCAACGTGCATGTCGATCGTGGCGACCTGCGCGCCAGTCACGAGGTGCGGCAGCGCCGGCACCGGCTCGACGAGAAGCTCGGCCGCACCGAGAGCAACAACCACCTGTCGTCGCGCATCGGCGAAGCGCATCTGCTGCTGGCTTGGGGCGAGGTGCTGCCGGCGCTGCAGATCGTCGACGGCGTGGCGGCGCGCTTTGCCGCCACGCGCGCCGAATCGCCGCCGCCGTTGTGGCTCGACGGCGCGCAGGGTTTGCTGCTGACGCGGCTGGGCCGTCGCGAGGAGGCCGAGACGCTGTTGCGCGCCACCGTCGTGCGCGCGCGCGGGCTCGGCTCGGCCACCTACGGCGGGCGCGCGCAGCTCGCGTTCGTGCGCGTGTTGATCGAGCAGGGCACGCCGGGCCGGCTCGACGAAGCCGAGCCGCTGCTGGCTGCGCTCGAAGCCGCGCCGCGCAGCACTTATGGCGGCACCCAGGCCTGGCTGACCACGGCCGGTCTGCGCGCAGCGATGCACCTGGCGCGCGGCCAGCCGCAGGCGGCCACGGGCGTGGTCGACGCCACGCTGGCGCAGGCGAGCGCCGCTGACTCGGCGCCCAAGGCCGAGCTGCAGCGCCTGGCCGCTCGCGCGGCGCTGGCGCAGGGCCAGGCCGACGCGGCGTTGCGCCGCGCCGACGCCGCGCAGGCCACGGCCGAGCGTGTGGCTCGCGAGCCTGCTCGCAGCGCCGACGTCGGCGAGGCGCTGCTGCTGCGTGCGCAGGCCGAACGCGCTCTCGGCCGGCCGGCAGCCGAAAGCGCCCGCCGCGCCGCCCTGACGCTGCGCGCCGGCCTGGGCGAGGCGCATGCGCTGACGCGCGAGGCGCTGGCGCTGACGGCGCTGCCCTGACCCCCTAACTTCTGCGGCGGTGTCGGCTTCGGCGTGCCGAAGCCGATTGCACCGGTACAGCCGCTCGCGCTGCGTGTTTCTCGCAGCAGGGTTGGCTTTCCTGGATCGCCAGGACCAACCGGTGCGGCCATGAGCCGCTTTCTTCATCTGCCGAGAGACCCTCAGCGCACGAACCTGATCATGAACATCACCACGCCTGCCACCCCCACCCAGACCGGCCCCGACTTCGCCGCCATCAAACACAAGCAGCAGGCCGCCTGGTCCAGCGGCGACTACGCCGTCGTCGGCACGACGCTGCAGATCGTCGGCGAGATGCTGGCCGAGGCGGTGGACGTGCGCGCCGGAGAGCGCGTGCTCGACGTGGCCGCCGGCAACGGCAACGCCACACTCGCCGCCGCGCGGCGCAACGCCTGCGTCACCTCGACCGACTACGCGCCGTCGCTGCTCGACAAGGGCCGCGCCCGCGCTGCGGCCGAAGGCCTGAAGGTCACGTTCCAGACGGCAGACGCCGAAGCGCTGCCGTTCGCCGATGCCAGCTTCGACGTCGCCTTGTCGACCTTCGGCGTGATGTTCGCGCCCGACCATGCCAGCAGCGCGCGCGAGTTGCTGCGCGTGGTGCGCCCGGGCGGTCGCATCGGCCTGGCCAACTGGACGCCGGAGAGCTTCATCGGCCGCCTGTTCAAGCTGCTCGGCGGCTACGTGGCGCCACCGGCGGGGCTGAAGTCGCCGGCGCTGTGGGGCAGCCAAGCGCACCTGCGCACGCTGTTCGCCGACGACGCGGCGGCGCTGCACTGCGAGCGCCGCGTCTTCAAGTTCCGCTACGCCTCGCCGGCGCACTGGATCCACGTCTTTCGCACGTTCTACGGCCCGACGCACAAGGCCTTTGCCGCGCTCGACGCTGGCGGCCAGCAATCGCTGGAGCGCGACCTGACGGCGCTGCTCGAGCAGATGAACGTCGGCGGTGCGAACTCGCTGGTCGTGCCCAGCGAGTACCTCGAAGCCGTGATCACGCGGCGTGACCAGCGTTGAAAGGAACCCCGCCATGAAAAGACGACAACCTTCGCGCTGGCTGTGGCTGGCACCGGTGTCGACGTCGCTGCTCGCCGGCTGGCTGACGCTGCAAGGGCTCGCGCCCGCAGCGTCGCCGGCGCCTTCGGCAGCGGCCGCCCTGCTCATGCCCGCGGCCACCCCGGCCTACCCCGCCCCCCGTGTCGACGACGCTGCGCCGCCGAGCGAGCCGGCGCCGACCTTCTGAAAAAACTGGAGCCCTTGATGAAACCGATCCCCACCCTGTTGTGCGCTGCGGTCATCGCTGCCACCACGTCCGGCGCGCGTGCCGATGCCGTGACCGACTGGAACTTGAAGTCCGCCGACTTCATCGCCGAATCGAAGATGGGCACGCCGCCCGCCGTGCGCGTGATGGCGCTGGTGCAGACCGCGGCGTTGCAGGCCGTCGAGTCGGCGCCGCAGCGCCAGGGCTCTGCCGAGGCGGCGCTGGCCGCGGCGCACCGCGTCGTGCTCACCAAGCTGCTGCCGGCGCAGCAGGTTGCCATCGACGCCGCCGTTCAGGCGGCCCTGGCTGCCGTCAACGACGGCCCGGCCAAGGCCAATGGCATCGCTGCCGGCGAGGCCGCGGCCAATGCCGTGCTCGCGGCGCGCGCCGACGACGGCGCCGGCACGCCCGAGGCCTACCGGCCGGTCGCCGTGGCCGGCCACTACGTGCCCACGGTCATGCCCGCAGCGCCGCAGTGGCCGCAGCGCAAGCCGTGGCTGATGGCCAACGCTGCGCAGTTTCGCCCGGCGCCGCCGCCCGCGTTGACGAGCGAGCAGTGGACGCGCGACTTCAACGAGGTCAAAGCCTTCGGCGGCAGGGCCAGCACGCAGCGCAGCGCGGCGCAGACCGAGGCCGCGCGCTTCTGGGAGTACTCGCTGCCGGCTGTTTACTACGGCGTGGTGCGCTCGGTGGCGCTGCAGCCGCAGCGTGACCTGGCGCGCAACGCACGCCTGTTCGCGGTGGTGGCGCAGGCGATGGACGACGCGCTGATCGCAACCTTCGACGCCAAGTACCACTACCACTTCTGGCGCCCGGTGACGGCGGTGCGCAATGCCGACATCGATGGCAACGACGCGACGCAACGCGACGCCGCGTGGTCACCGCTGTTCGACACCCCCATGCACCCGGAGTACCCGAGCGCACACAGCAGCCTGGCCGCGACGGTCGCGGTGCTGCTGCGAGCCGAGTCGCGCGGCGCCGCGCTGCCGGTGCTGGCCACGACCAGCCCGACGGCCAAAGGTGCGCAGCGGCGCTGGACGCAACTCGACGAGTTCGTGCGCGAGGTCGCCGATGCGCGCGTGCACGCCGGCATCCACTACCGCTCGGCCACCGACGCCGGTCAGGCGCTCGGGCAGCGCGTGGGCGAACTGGCAGCCGAGCGGCTGCTGCAGGCGGCGCAGTGAGGGTGGTCGCGATGCGCCCATGAAAGAATCGGCGCATCGCCCATTTTTCAGGCCGGTACAGCCTGACAACCTATGCCCCCACGCTCGCTTTGCTCGCTGCCCCCCGAGGGGGTGCGTCAGTGGCTTCGGACGGCCGGGCGCCACTGACATGCCCTTCACGCTCGCCGATTTCGATTTCAACCTG
>JANNJX010000223.1:0-1534 GCA_031396005.1 Burkholderiales bacterium | reverse complement strand
GCGCTCGCACAGCGCGCGGCCGAGGAAGCCGGTGCCGCCGAGCACAGCCACTCGCTTTGGCAATGCACTCATGGCAACTCCTTGTCCGGCGGCGCTGCGGCCATGTCACGCGGCCCGATCGGCGCACCGAGCCGCGCCTTCAACGACGGCAACAACAACAGCGGTGGTGCAGGTGGCGCGGGCACGTCGCTCGGCGCCGCGGCGGCCGACGCCGCCGTGGCGCCGGACGCCGGCACGTCAGGCACCGACGGCAGCGGTGCCGGCGCCGGCAGCGCCGCCGCCGACTGCTTCTTGCCCGCCAGCAGCGACGCGTACACCGTGGCGTTGGACAACACCTTCTTCACGTAGTCGCGCGTCTCGGAGAACGGAATGTTCTCGGCCCAGATCGCCGGCTCCAGCGTCGCGCCTTCGCGCCAGCGCCGCGGCCGGCTCGGCCCGGCGTTGTAGGCGGCGGCGGCCATCGCCTGCGAGCCGTCGAAGTCGTCGAGCACGAGCTTGAGGTATGACGTGCCGATCTTCAGGTTGGTGGCGCGGTCGGCGATCAGCGCGTCGCTGAACGGCAGGCCGATCTTCTTGGCCGTCCAGCGCGCCGTGGCCGGCATCACTTGCATCAGCCCGGATGCGCCGACCGACGAGCGGGCGTCGATGATGAAGCGCGACTCCTGGCGGATCAGCCCGTACACATACGCCGCATCGAGGCCGATGCTCTTGGCTTGCGCGAGCACGTCGTCGCGAAACGGCATCGGGAAGCGCTGCTCCAAGTCGATCTCGTTCTTCGTGCGGTCGCTGGTGTTGATGCAACGGTCCCAGACTTCCTTCTCGCAGGCCAGATCGGCGGCTGCGAGCAGGCGGCGGTCGGTCATGCCGCGCAGGCTGTAGTTCCACTCGCGCACGCCTTCGCTGCGCAGGCCCAACTCGATCAGGCGCAGCGCGCGCGACAGGCCCGCGTGCTCGCGCGCCGTCGCTTTTTCTTGCGCGCTCAGCGGCAGCGGACGCGGCTGCACCGCAAACGGCTGCCCCAGGTCTTCGCTCGCCAGCTTGCCGTAGAAGTGCAGCTCGCCGCTCAACTGACGCAGCGTTGCCAGCGACTGTGAGCGCTGCTTGTCGCCCGCCGCGCCGGCCGCCGCCGTCTCGCGCAGCGCGCGCGCGCTCCAGTAGCGCCACGCCGGATCGCGCTGCTCGGCTTCGCTCATGTGGTCGATCGTGCGCTGCACCGTCGGCCAGCGCTCGGCGCCATTGACCGTGCGCAGCGCGGCGCGCGTGGCCCAGGCAAAGGTCTCGTCGCTCCACGCCGGCGCCTGCGTGATGCTGGCGCGGCCGGCCTCGGCCCAGGCGGTGCGGTAATGCTCCGAGGCATTGGGGGCCAGGCGCAACGCGGCGCTGCGGCCGGCTTGCGACCAGGCCCACGCCGACAGCTCGCGCGGCAGCCGCTGCTGCCACTTGTCGGTGAGCAGCGCAGCGGCCACGTCGGGCTCGTTGGCGGCCACGCGGATCAGCGCCAGCGTGGCGATTTCGGCCTGCGCACGGCTGGCCG
>JANNJX010000112.1:0-5634 GCA_031396005.1 Burkholderiales bacterium | reverse complement strand
AACAGCGCGTAGGCCTCGCAGATGAGCTGCATGTCGCCGTACTCGATGCCGTTGTGCACCATCTTCACGTAGTGGCCGGCGCCGCCTTCGCCGATGTGCATGACGCACGGCGCGCCATCGACTTGCGCGGCGATGCTCTCGAAGATTGGCCGCAGCACGGCCCAGGTGCTGGCAGGCCCGCCGGGCATGATCGACGGCCCCTTGCGCGCGCCCTCCTCGCCGCCCGAGACGCCGGCGCCAACGAAACGCAAGCCTTGCGCTGCCAGCGCTGCCGAGCGGCGCTCGGTGTCGGTGTACAGGCTGTTGCCGCCGTCGATGACGATGTCGCCTTGGTCGAGCAACGCAGCGAGCTGCGCGATCACCGCATCCACCGGCGCGCCGGCCTTGACCATCAGCATGATGGTGCGCGGTGACGCGAGACTGGCGACGAACTCGCCCAGCGTCTCGGTGCCGATGAAGCGCTTGCCGGGCTGCTCGGCGATGAACTCGCGCATCGCCTGCGTGCTGCGATTGAAGACGCTGACCTGAAAGCCGCGGCTCTCGACATTGAGCGCCAGGTTCTGGCCCATCACGGCCAGGCCGATCAGACCGAAGGGGCTTTTGTGGTTCGACAATGTCATGCGACCAATTTAGGCCCGCAGGTCTGCGGTCAGGCTCGCCAGCGTTTCGGCGGCGATCTGCAGATTCGAAGGCTGGTTGCGGTGGTCGCAGCCGAGCTTGGTCGCCGCGCCGGCGCGTATCGCTCGCCGCTGTGCGTCGTTGAACTCGAAGCGCACGAAGTGAACCGCCGACGTTCTCATGTCGGTCTCGCGGTCGATATCCTCGTCGGCGATGGCGTACACGCGCGCCTGGCCTTCGACCTCGACGAAGATGCGGTCCGCGACGCCGATCAGCCGCGCCAGCGCGCGCCTTCGCTCATGCGGGTCCGTGTATTCGATCAGCAGCGTCGCCTTCCAGTTGCTGCCGTCGGGCACCAGCGGCGCATAGGCGTCGATTTCGCTCTGGATGCCGTCCTCGTCGAAGATTTTCTCGATGTGCAGCATCTCTTGAATCTGACGGCGGATCGTCTGCTCGTCCTCGAACTGCAGCGTCATGTGCTCGCCCAGGTGCACGCTGCGCCGCTTGCGGTGCGCGATGGCGTCAGCGCGAATCGCCTTGCGCGCCTTGGCGTAGGCTTCCAACGTCATCAGGCTGTTGCGGTCGATCGTCATGGGCAGCGGGACACTCCGGCACAGGCTCACACTCAATCAACCAGCGCGTCGAGCGCCTTGCGATAACGGTTGGCGTGCGAGCGCTCGGCCTTGGCCAGCGTTTCGAACCAGTCGGCGATCTCGTCGAGTTTGTCTTCGCGCGCCTGCTTGGCCATGCCCGGGTACATGTCGGTGTACTCGTGGGTCTCGCCGGCGACGGCGGCCTGCAGGTTCTGCCGGCTGTTGCCGATCGGCAAGCCGGTGACCGGGTCGCCCGATCCCTGCTCGAGGAACTCGAGGTGGCCGTGCGCGTGGCCGGTCTCGCCTTCGGCGGTGGAGCGGAACAGCGCGGCGACGTCGCTCTGGCCTTCGATGTCGGCCTTGTTGGCGAAATACAGGTAGCGGCGGTTGGCCTGCGATTCGACGGCGAAGGCGTCCTTCAGGTTCTGCTCGGTCTTCGTTCCGTCGAGTGCCATGTCATCGGCTCGTTGCAATGGCTTCAGCGCAGCTCGAGCAGGCGCAGCGCCAGGTCGTGCAGGCGGCCCTTCGGATCGACCAGGCTTTCGAGCACGGTGAAGTGGTTCTTGCCGGGCAGGGTTTCGCACACCGGCACGGCGGTCGGGCCCCACTGGTCGCGAATCAACTGGTTGTGGCGGATGAACTCGTCGCTCTCGTCGGCGCCGACCACGGCGTGCAGCTTGCCGGCCTTCGGCCGCGGGAAGAACGCCGGCGACAAGCGGTTGACCTGGGACGTCGTGAGCTGCAAGTCGCCTTGCAGGAACTCGGTGCGGCGAATCGGTTCGAGGTCGTAGAGACCGGAGATGGCGAGCGCGCCAGACAGCGGTTGCAGCGGCATGGCGTCATCGACCTGCTTCCAGCGGCACGACAGCAGCATCGCCACCAGGTGCGCGCCCGCGGAATGGCCGACCAGCGCGATGCGCTCCGGGTTGCCGCCGTGCGCCGCAGCGTGACGCCAGGTCCACGCCACGGCCTCGACCATCTGCAGCGCGATGTCTTCGATGCTCACCTTGGGACACAGCGCGTAGTTCGGCACGACGACCATCGCCCCGTCGGCGACGAACGACGGCGCAACGAACGAAAAATCGCTCTTGTCGAGCGAGCGCCAGTAGCCGCCGTGGATGTAGATCAGCACCGGCGCGTCGGGCGCCGCGGCGGGGAAGATGTCGAGCGTCTCGCCGGGCCCGTCGCCGTAGCGCAGGTCGTGTACCTTGTTCGCACTACGCTCTCGCGCCAATGCCGAGGCCTCGGCCCACTTGGCGAGTTGCGCCATCGAATCGGCGACACGCGCGCGGTTGTTGTACTGGGCATCGAGCCAGGCCGGATCGTCGAGTTGGGGTCGCATGGCCGCGGATCGTAACCGCTGCCCCATGCCGCGGCGCTGCGGGTGGTCAACGCGCGGGAGATCCGATGGCGCCGGTGCTAGACTTTGCGCAGCGTGGGGGCGTAGCTCAGCTGGGAGAGCGTCGCGTTCGCAATGCGAAGGTCAGGAGTTCGATCCTCCTCGTCTCCACCAACACGACATCCACGGATGTGCCAAGAAATCTCGTTAAGTCTGAAAGCCCTAGAGAAATCAACGCTCTAGGGCTTTTTTGTTGTCGCACGACTTCCCAAGCGATCTCTCGGGTTCCGAGTTCACATCGCAGGAACTTCTGCAGGAACCGCAAAATCTCTCGCGTTGTTGCTGCGGAGTTCCTGCCATGGCCCATCACCTCATCCCTTCGAACGCAACGATCAAGTCGATCAAGCCCGGTGACGCGAGGCATCGCCTCACCGACGGTGCCGGTCTGTACCTGCGGGTGTTCGTCAACGGTGGCTCGCACGGTTGGCGCTTCGACTACAGCGTGAATGGACGGCGCAACACGCTGAGCCTGGGGACCTACCCCGACACCAGCTTGAGTCTCGCCCGCAAGAAGGCTGATGAAGCGCGCAAGCTGGTCAGCGCCGGGACCGATCCGAGTGATGCCCGCAAAGAGACGCGCAGCGAGCTCGCGCTACGCCGCATGGCTGCACAACGCATGACGGCCGGTTTGCCGCCGGTCGATTCCTTCGAAGCGGTCGCGCGTGAGTGGCACGACAAGAACGTGCCGACTTGGGCGTCATCGCATTCGAGCAAGATCATTCGGCGGGCCGAGCAAAACGTGTTCCCTTGGATCGGAGCGAAACCCATCAGCACGATTCGGCCGACTGAACTGTTCAGCTTGCTCAGACGCGTCGAGGAGCGAGGCGCCATCGAAACGACTCACCGCGTTCAGCAGAACTGCGGTCGGGTCTTTCGCTACGCCGTCGCCACCGGCCGCGCCGAGAGCGACCCGAGCCGCGACCTTCGCGGCGCTGGCGCTGGATATCCGCGAGCGAGCCGAACCGCATCTGCCGCGCAGCCTGCACGTTCTTTGTCTGCTGCACGAGCACACCATGGGGGTCCTTCAGCAACACGCCCTTCATGAACAGCAGCGCGCAGTAAGCCTTGAAGCCGTGGATCAGCACGACGTTCCGGTTCTCCAGGTCGTAGCAGGCCTGGCCCCACTTCAGCGACTCATGCAGCCCGGTGCCCAGGCAGAGCTCGCGCAGCGCTGCATACTCGGCGTTCCAGCGCTGCTCGCGGCTGTGGGCTTTGGTGACCTGTGCATCCATGGCCATGCTCAAGCTCTCACGAGTTGTCTCCAAGATCATGTTGTACCTCCCGCATTGATTGGAGCGCGGCAGCGCCGCCGACCTTCAATAGCTGCCGGGGGGCTGCGCCGCAATAACACGCCGAGTGCCATGCCGCGAAGCTACTGCTGCCTCCGGGGGCCTCGCGCGACCAGCGCGCACCGCCGAGGACGCCGTTCAAACCGCCACGCGCCACGGACTCAAGGACGGTCTGCTGCATTGGGGTTTCTTCAGGGTGGTGGACTCGTTAGGGCATCCCGAACACGTCAGCCAGTAACTGCGGCGGGCGGCTGGTGAGGCGGCTTGCATGCGGGCTGTCGTAGACCACCAGCAGCCCCTTGTGGCCGCCCCGGTCTGCGGGCAACAGCGCCATGCCCTCCGGGTGGTCCGCGTCACCGCGGTACGGCAGTTCGACGACGGCCTGCAGCCGGTCGGGCTGGATAACGCCGCTCGTCGTGTCGTAGGCCGCGTCGCGCCAGCGCAGCACGCGCGCGGGACCGTCCGAGGCCAGCGGCGTGCCCACCAACACCAGCAGGTCGGTGCCGTCGAAGCACAGGTCGCGCACGCCCAGGCCGGCGCTGTCGAACACATGCTTGCGGTAGCGCTGCCGACCGTCGATGCGCAGCGCCTTCAGGTGCCCCCGCTTCGTGCGCTTGAACTGCAGTTCGAGGATGACCGCATGGCCACGCAGCACCGGACCGCGCAGGCCGATCCACACGCGGTCACCTTTCGCGGCAATGCCCTCGACATCGAAGCCGTTCTCCTTCGACGGGATGTCGAGAAACGGCCCCAGGTGCGGGTCGTCCGCCAGCCACTTCAGAAGCCGGCTGCTCCTCTTCTTCATCGCGATCGATACCGCGCGCCGACCCTCGACCTCAGCGCTCAGCATGGAACGGCCGTTCTTGTCGCGCACCAACGGCACGCAGCCGAGGAAGTAACGGTTCGGACTGCGCTCGATTTCCATCATCCGGTCGAGCGCCACCACCGCACCGTTCTCGTCGCGCTGGGGTCGCTCGCGTTTGAGGGAGTGCGAGCCCACAACCCACAACAGGTCGTCGCTGATGGATAACCCTTCGATGTCCATTTCGCCATCAGGTCCGTCCGGCAGGCTGAAGAACTCACCCAGTCGCAGGTGCGTGTGCTGGCCGAAGCCCGAGGCGCCATCGCGCGCAAGCCGCTCGATTGACGCCGTCTCATCGCAGGCGACGAACAGGTCGTCGCCCGACACCGCCAGCGCTGAGATGTCGTGATGCAGCAGGCCGGTGCCGTGCTGCACGTACTGCTTCTTGCTGAATCGCAGAGCGATGGTCTTCTTGGGTTTGGCAGGTGTCATGCGCCGGATGGTACGGGGAGCGCAAACCTGCCGAAGAATTGGTCGAACGACGATGCTGAGGCGCCGCATGAGCATTCGCTCTTTGCGCCACGGCCTCGACTACCCTGCAACAGCGGCGCTACACATCACAATCAAGCACAACAGCTACAGCTCGAGCGAAGGATGCGCGATCTAGGCAGAAGTCCAGTGCAAAGGCGGCGGCATCTAAGCAGCGCCAAGCAACCGTTTGGGGTGGTGACCGACATTGGCTTCGACCTTGGCCATCGGGCGCTCAGCGGTTGGTGCGGCGCGGCCTGACTCGCTATAAAGCGGCAGGGCAGCTAGCCCGAGGAGGAAGCGCCATGCCCAACCGCCGTTGCGTCATCGGCCTCACGCTAGCGCGCGGATGCGCCTGCTCTCGACCGCAGCGACGAAGCCTTCCTCGACCGCAACCCGCTGCAC
>JANNJX010000090.1:0-3048 GCA_031396005.1 Burkholderiales bacterium | reverse complement strand
TGATCGGGCGACACCTGCTGGTTGGGGCCCGTGCCGATCCACGAGTTCATGGCGTCGCCCAGGCCGCCGCGCTGAAACTGCTCCGCCAGCCCGGCCAGGCCGCCGAGGCCGCCGCTGCCTTGTCCGGCCGCGCCCTTGTTGGCCAGCAGCGCCGCGACGATCTGCATCAGCAGCGCGCTGCCGCCGCTGCCACCCTGCGTCTGCGGCTGCTGGCCGCCCCCCATCATGTTGCCCAGCACTGCATCGAGAAGACCCATGGTGAACTCCGGTTGCGTCGATCGTGCAAGGCATTGTGGGTGTCTGAGGCGGGTGAGCCAAGAGCGGGCCGGGTAACCCCGCGCTCGGGCCGGCCCTCGGATTTCTACACTCGATTCGCACTGTCACAAACTTGCGGGAGACTGCAGCCATGAAGCTCGGCATCAAGGTACTCCTCGGGGCGGTCGCAGCCGCCTCGGCCCTGCTGGTCGTCGGCGTGCAGGCCTCCAACTACTCGGTGTGGATCAACGGCCGCACCGGCGGCGGCCAGCTCGGCAACCACGACGATTTCACGTACTTCGGCCCGGGCACCGTCAACGCTGGCGTCAACAAGAAGTCGGCGAACTGGGACGGCTATAACCGCGTCGCCGACCAGAACCACCTGATCCGTGACGCCCTCGATTGCTACTGCACGGGGCCCAACTGGTGCTACATCGCCGCGCACAGCGCCGGCAACCTGCAGATCGGCTATGCGCTCGACTTCTTCGGCGGCTCGCAGCGCGCGAAGAAGAACCCGACGCCCAATGCCCAGGGCCAGTGCGGCAACAGCGACGGCAAAACGCAGACCGGCTGGAACATCAAGTGGGTCAACATCGCCGGCGGCGCCGGCGGCGGCAGCGAACTGGCCAACGCCGGCGAGTGGGCGCTCAGTGAGCCGCTGGTGTCGGACCTGAAGACCAGCACCGCGCGCGCCCTGTACAACCACAACAACACGCGCGCACTCGTCTTCAACATGTTCGCCGGCGCCAAGGGCACGCTGTATTCGTTCCTGCTGCCGGGTCAGGACGACGAGGTGGTGGCGTACCACTCGGCCGGCGGCGTCTCGGGCAGCTCCGGCTCGTCGTACTGCAACCCGTCGGACTGGTTCTGCAACGACCTCACGCTCGGCAGCGCCGCCAATCAAGGCGCTCGCGCCAAGTGGGCGAATCACTCGGTCAAGTTCCGCGACGACGGCGAGAGCGTGGACCACTACAACCAGGGGCGGTGGGCCGGCATCGTCGGCAAGGTGCGCGCCGACATGGAAGCCAATGCAAGGTGATGGACCACCCCCGAAGCGCCTTCGCCGCCTCCCCTCAAGAGGGCACCGCCTGCGGCCTGGCAAAGCCAGTTCCGCGGCGGTCGCGCGGTAGTTCAGCCAGGCCTCGATGGCGCTGGTAGGTGCTGATTCATGCGTGGTCAGGTCTATTTGGACAAGCGCCGCTGGCAGTGGCTGCGCTGGGGCGCGCCCGCGGCGGTGGTCATCGGCGGCCTGATCGGCTGGTGGGTCGTGGCCTGGCAGGCCGATGGCAAGGGCGACGCCCTTGCCGCGTTGCCGCCGGCGCGCGCGACGGCGGCCAGCGCGCCGGCACGCCTTACCGTCGCGCCGTTCAGCGCCAGCGGCCAACGAAACCGCGAAGCGCAGCTCGCGCTCTGGCAGCGCCGCCTTGAACGTGCCGAACAGGTGCTCGACACGCATGCCGGGAGCACACGGTTTCCGCACACCTCGCGCCCGGCGGACGAGCAGGCCGACCAGATGTACCCCAACGAGCCGGTGGTCGAAGAGCACCCGCTGCGTGAGCCGAAGGGCCAGGCCGCCGACGGCGTGCGCCTGCGCACAACGCAGCAGCGCATCTTCGTGCAGGGCGACGAGAGCGTGCGCTTCACGGTCGCGCTGGTCGACGAGCAAGGCCAGGCGCTGCCGCTGCGCGTGTTGAATGCCGCCGCGCGCGAGGTCACGCCGGCTTCGGTGGCGTCGCTGTACCCGGTGCTGCCGATGAACTTCAACGACGCCGGCACCGACGGCGACGCCGCCGCCGGCGACCGCGAGTTCAGCACCACGCTGCGCCCGGCCGCGCAGGGTTTTTCCGGGCTCGCCGGCCAGATCCGCCTCGAAGTCTTTCTCGATGGCCGCGGCGAGCGCGGCTTCACCTACTTCGACATCTACGTCACGCCCGAAGCGCCGGCGGCGTGGAGCGGCCGCGTGCGCGAGTCGATCGAGGACGGCTCGCTGAACTTTTATCTCGGCGCCACGGTGCGCGAGCCCGGCCGCTACGTCGTCACTGGCCGCATCGACGACGCCGACGGCCAACCGGTGGCGCTGCTGACGTTCAACGACGAAGTCGGCCGCGGCGAGACCGAATTCCGCCTGTCGCTGTTCGGCAAGCTGCTGCGCGAGGCGCAACCGGCGATGCCGCTGACCTTGCGCGACGTCGTCGCCTTTCGCCTGCGCGAAGAAGGCCACCCTGATCGCGCGTTGATGCCGCGTCGCAACGGCGTGGTGCACGTCAGCGCCAAACATGCGCTGGCGTCCTTCTCGAATGCCGAATGGTCGGCCGAAGAGCGCTCGCGCTACCTGGCCGAGCTGACGCGCGACGTCGATGAGGCGCGGCAGAAGGTCGAGCAGCTCACGGCGCCGACGCAGAAACCGTAGCTTCGGCGTCGAGCGCGATCACGCGGTCGCCGGCGGCCGGCACACAGCCGTCGGCAATTGGCGTCCAGCCGCGGCGGATCACCACCTGCTTCGCGTCGTGGCACAGCTCGATGCGCTCGGCACCCGGCACGCGCTCGCGCACGAAGGCCTCGATCGAAGCCGGCAGACTGGTGCGAAAGCGCATCGCGTGCAGATCCTCGCTCGGGTGGTCGTCGGTGCGCAGCCAGGGCACGAAGCCGGCGGCGGCGAACATCAGCGCGCGCGAGTTCACCTCCACCGGCTGCGGCGCGTAGCCTTGCGCTGCGAGCCAACGCTGCGCGTCGTCGCGGCCGCCGTCGCCTGCTCCCCAGGCGCCAGCCAGCAGCTCGGCGAGCCACTGGTTG
>JANNJX010000068.1:0-1906 GCA_031396005.1 Burkholderiales bacterium | reverse complement strand
GTGCCCGACGACGGCAGCATGCCGACGGCGCCGTATGCGGTCAGCGACAACCCGCTGACCTGGCTGGCGCACTTCGACCTCGTCTTCATCGACCCGCCGCACACCGGCTGGTCCATCAGCGCCGGCGACGAAGCTCGCAAGACGCTGCTGTCGGTCGACGGCGTCGTGGCCGCGCTGGCCGAGGTGATGCGCGGCTGGCTGACGAAGCACAAGCGATGGGGCTCCAAGGTCTATCTCGCCGGCGAAAGCTACGGCACGACACGCGGCGCGGCGCTGGCCGATGCCTTGCTCAACGCGAACGTGGCGCTGGCCGGCCTGATCCTCGTCTCCTGCGCGATGGATCTGCAGGGCGTGTTCTTCTCGCCGCGCAACGACCTGCCTTACGCCACCTTCCTGCCGGCGCTGGCCAATGTGGCGCAGTTCCACGGCAAGTTGAAAGGCGCGCTCAGCGCGTCGTCGCAAGCCGCGCGCGAAGCCGCCGAGGCCTTCGTGGTCGAAGATTACCTGCGCGCGTTGCACGCCGGCGCGCGCTTGTCGGGCGGCGAGCGCAAGCGCATCGCCAAGCGCGTCGCCGAACTGACAGGCCTGTCCGCCGCAGTGGTCGAAGAGCAGAACCTGCGCATCAGCGACTTCTTCTTTTTCTTCGAGCTGTTGCGCGACCAGGGCAGACAAGTCGGCCGCCTCGATGCGCGCGCCACCGGCCCACTGGCCGCGCAGCGCGGCCGCGAGTTCGAGTTCGACCCCGGCATCGAAGCCATCGCGGCGCCGTACGGCATGGCCGCGCTCGGCTACTTCAGCGAAGCGCTCGGCCTGGCCGAACCGCAGCGCTACGAGTTGCTCAACGTCGATGCGCACAAGGCCTGGAACTGGAATCGCGGTGAGTCGCGCGGCAACAGCTTCTGCTCGACCAGCCCCGACCTGTCCCGCGCGCTGCGCCGCAACCCGCACCTGCGCGTCTTCGCCGCCAGCGGCCGCTACGACCTCGGCACGCCGTACAGCACCAGCGATTGGTCGCTGGCGCAACTCGACGTGCCGCCCGAAGTGCTGACGCGCGTCGAGCACCACTACTACGATGCCGGCCACATGATGTACACGCGCCAGACCGACTTGGAGAAACTGGAACGCGATCTCGCAGCGTGGTTGAAGTCAGATCGATGACAACAACGCGAAGGCACGGCGCACGTTCCGACACACTTGCGCGCACATCCCAGGCACCATGCTGAGTTGACCTTCCACAGAACACCACCATGCTCGACACGCTCTGGCCCGTGATCACGGCCCCCTGGACCCTGCAGCCCGACACGCTGCTCGGCGCCGCGCTGCTGGCCGTGATCGCCGCGCTGGCCGGCGAAGCCGTCTGGCGCGTTCTGCGCTGGCCACGCCTGGTCGGCTACGTCATCGTCGGCACCGTGCTCGCCCTCACCGGCCGCGGCGCCGGCGGCGACGAGCCCGCGCTGCGCGTGGTCATCGACGGTGCCCTCGCGCTGCTGCTGTTCGAGGCCGGCGCGCGACTGCGTTTGAAGTGGCTCGCGCGCAACCCGTGGCTGCTCGCCACCAGCGTGGCCGAAGCGCTGCTGACCGGCATCGTCGTCTTCGCCGTGCTGTCGATGTTCAACCTGCCGCGCGACGTGGCCGCGCCGCTGGCCATCGTCGCCGTCTGTGTCTCGCCCGCCGTGCTGCAACGCGTCGTCGGCGAGCTGCACGCCGCCGGCCAGGTCACCGAACGACTGCTGACGCTGGCCGCGCTGAACACGCTCTACGCCGTGCTGGCGATGAAGCTCTTGTCGGCCGGCATGTTGCTGTCGGACCCGCGGACCTGGGTCGAGGCCGTGTCGCCGGTGCTGTTCACGTTCTTCGGCTCGATCCTGCTCGGCGCCGCGCTCGGCGAAGGCCTGGCGCTGATCGC
>JANNJX010000019.1:0-3634 GCA_031396005.1 Burkholderiales bacterium | reverse complement strand
CGAGGCGGCGCTGGCACAAGCGCGCGAGGTCGCGCCGAGCGCGGCGCGACCCTGGGTGGAGGCCGGCCAGCGCCACGCGCGCGCGGCGCGTCATCTGCAGGCGCTCGACGCATGGAACCAGCTTCGGCTGCGCCACCCGGCGGTGTTCCCGCTGGTGGCGAGCGACTACGCGGCGAGTTCGAAGGCCGTGGCGCAGTCCGGCGAAGCGCTGGCCGCGCTGCAGGCGCTGCATGCGCAGCAGCCGTCGTCGGACCTGATGGCCGCGATCGTCGCCCTCGAAGGCGACGCCGCACAAGCGCGCGCACGCCACGCCGAACAACTGGCGCGCCAGCCGAGCCTGGCTGCGGCGGCCGCCGTGCTGCGCGACCGCGCCGACGACGACACCGGCCGCACGCTGGCCAGCGTCGTCGAGCGTGCCGCCGCCCCGCTGGCACGCTTTCGCTGCGCGGCCTGCGGCTTCGAAGCCCAGCGCTACTTCTGGCAGTGCCCGGGCTGCATGAGCTGGGACAGCTTTCCGCCGCAGCGGATCGAAGATCAGTGAGCGCGCCGGGCCGCCCCAAGCGCGAACGCTCCCGCTCGGCGGGATCAGCCGAAGGCTGTAGGGTGCCCCATTGAGCGTGACGAGCGCGCCTGCGACGCGAACGATTCTGTGCATGAAGTGGGGCACCAAGTACGGTGCCGAATACGTCAACCGCCTGTATGGCATGGTGCGGCGCCATCTGCGCGGCGAGTTCCGCTTCGTCTGTCTCACCGATCGCAGCGACGGCGTGCGCAGCGAAGTGCAGTGCCTGCCGATCCCCGACCTGGCGCTGCCCGACGGCATCCCCGAGCGCGGCTGGAAGAAGCTGACGACATTTGCGGCTGACCTGCACGGCCTGAAGGGCACTGCCCTCTTCATCGACCTCGACGTCGTCATCGTCGACGACATCACGCCGTTCTTCGAGCTGCCCGGCGCTTTTCGCATCATCCACGACTGGAAGCGGCCGTGGCGCATCACCGGCAACTCGTCGGTCTATCGCTTCGAGATCGGCGCGCATCCGCAAGTGCTGGCGCGCTTTCGCGCCGAGCACGAAGACATCCGCGCGCGCCTGCGCAACGAGCAAGCATGGTTGTCGGAAGTGATGCACGAGCAGGGCGCACTCGACTACTGGCCGAAAGCGTGGTGTGCGAGCTGGAAGTACCACTGCGTTCCAAGCTGGCCGCTGAGCCTGATGCGCGTGCCATCGATCCCGCCCGGTGCGCGCATCCTGGTCTTTCACGGCGTCATCAACCCACCGGACGCGCTCGCCGGCCGATCCGCGCACTGGTGGCGCACGATGCAGCCGTCGCCCTGGATCGCGCAGCACTGGTGCGAGTAGGGCGAGTGACGTGCGAGTCAGGCGCGCACTTCAGCCGGCCAACGCCGGCAGCTCGCGCATCGCCCGGACCACGCGCTCGCGTGAGTAGTGTGCGCCGATGCGCGTGCGGTTCTCGCGGCGCTGCGCATCGGTCAGCGGCGCGAGCGGGCCGCCGCCCGAGCCGAGCTCTTCGACGCTGCGCAGGTGCAGGCCCAGGTCGCGGTAGAACGCGTACAGCGGGTTCTCGGGTCGCAGGTACACGGCGGCGCCCTTGAACACTGCCGCGCCGACGTTGCCGACGGCCTGCTGGCGGCGGTGGTTCATCAACACGACGCCGCAGCCGCCGATGCGGCGGTTGTACTCGTCCAGCGGCATCCATTGCGTCAACGGGTCGAAGCGATCGCCGAACAGGCGCGCGCCAGCCTGCGCCACCTTGCGCCCATAGTCGGCGTTGCCGTAGGACAGCGGTGCGATGACGCGGCCGACGCCCGACCGGCCCGCGAGCAGGTCGAACGCCTCGACGTGGTTGTTCGAAGCCGTGGCCGAATTGCCCACGAGCACGTCCGGTCCGGACATCGCATCGGCGCCGCGCTCGAACACGTCCTCGGCGGTGAACAGTGGCAACTCGTGGTGGGCCGCTGTCAGCGCCGGCAGCGCGCGGCGCAGCAGCGCGACCTCGGTCGGCAGCACGCTGAAGCAGTGCAGGCGCGCGGCGACGCGCTGCAAGGCCTGTGACTTGTCCTGCGCGGGCTCGTCGTCGTCAACGCCGGCCAGTTCGCGCGTTGCCGGCAGCAGCGCCGGGCCGAGCTGCGCGCCGAGCAGCGGGTAGTAGTCGTAGCCCCAACCCAGCCACGCCACACGGGCGCGCGCGGGGGCGCGCTCGATCGCGTTGGCAAAGATCGTGGTCATGCTGTGGGCGACGATGGCGTCGGCCTGCGCTACGTCGCGCGCCACCAGCGGCGTGCGAAACCACCACTCCGCGCGATCGGTCACGTCCGGACCGGCGGCAACGAATTTCAGCGCCGTCCGGCTGCGGCGCGCGACCAGCCAGTGATTGGCACCCGGCCACGCGCGCTCGAACAGATCGCGCATCAGCGGAATGAACTTCTCGTCGCGAGCGAGGTGAACGATCCTCACTGCAAGACCACCCTGCGACCGCGGCTGCTCATGCCTGGCCGCAAACCTCGGCGCAGACCGCGCTGAAGGTGTCGATCACCAGCTCGCGGTCCACGCCGATCCACAGCGGCAGACGCAACAGCCGCTCGGACAGCTCATCGGTGTTGCGCATCGTGCCGGCGGTGCGGGCGAAGCGCCGGCCCGCGGGCGCCGAGTGCAGCGGCACGTAGTGGAACACCGGGCTGACGCCGCGCTCGCGCATGCGCCGGATCACCTCTTGGCGCGCCGCCAGCGACGGCATCAGCACGTAATACATGTGCGCGTTGTGGACGCAGCCCTCGGGCACGATCGGGCGGCGCAGCCAGCCGCGCTCTTCCATCCCCGCCAGCGCCTGGTGGTAGTGGCGCCAGATGCCCAGGCGGCGCCGCGTGATGTCGTCGCCCTGCTGCAGTTGCGCCCACAGGAACGCCGCGA
This sequence comes from Burkholderiales bacterium, assembly GCA_031396005.1. GTDB lineage: Bacteria > Pseudomonadota > Gammaproteobacteria > Burkholderiales > Burkholderiaceae_C > CADEEN01. Next base: position 707 of record JANNJX010000019.1, on the reverse strand, counting down.
TCAGCTCGCCCGGCAGGTAGGACGACCCCACGTCCACCCAGGTGTATTTGTCGACCTGGCCGCGGAAGAACGCGCTGCGGTTGGTGCCCTTTTCGCGAATGATCTCGGCGCGCGCGGCCAGTGCTTGGTCGTTCGTCAACAGCGCGCCGCCCTCGCCCGAGATCACGTTCTTGGTTTCGTGGAAGCTCAGGCAGCCGAGATCGCCCAGCGACCCCAGCGGCCGGCCGCGGTAGCTCGAACCCACGCCCTGCGCTGCGTCCTCGATCACCAGCAGGCGGTGGCGGCGCGCGATGTCCAGCAGCGTGTCCATCTCGCAGGCGACGCCGGCATAGTGCACCGGCACGATCGCCTTGGTGCGCGGCGTGATCGCGGCCTCGACCCGCTTCTCGTCCAAGTTGAGCGTGTCAGGCCGGATGTCGACGAATACCGGCACGCCGCCGCGCAGCACGAAGGCGTTGGCGGTGGAGGTGAAGGTGTACGACGGCATGATGACCTCGTCGCCTGGCGCGATGTCGGCCAACAGCGCGCAGAGCTCCAGCGCCGCGGTGCACGAGTGCGTCAACAGTGCGGTGTGCACGCCGAACTGCTGCTGCAGATGCTCGTGGCAGTGCTTGGTGAACGGGCCGTCGCCGGCGAGCATGCCGTTGGCGTGCGCCTCGGCGATGTAGACGAACTCGCGGCCGGTCATGTAGGGTCGGTTGAAGGGT
>JANNJX010000802.1:0-2636 GCA_031396005.1 Burkholderiales bacterium | reverse complement strand
GCCTATGTTCAGGCGGGCATCGAGCGCCAATCGCTGGCAACGCGCGAGATCATCATGAGCGCCGGCGCACTGCAAAGCCCGCAACTGCTGCAACTCTCCGGCATCGGTCCGGCAGAACTGCTGCAGGCTCAAGGCATCCCGGTCGTGAAGGCATTGAGCGGCGTGGGCGCAAACCTGCAAGACCATCTGCAGGCTCGGGTGATGTTCCGCTGCACCCAGCCGATCACGACCAACGACGACCTGCGCTCGTGGCATCGGCGCCTGGGCATGGGATTGAAATGGCTCTTGTACCGGCGCGGGCCGCTCGCCATCGGCATCAATCAAGGCGGAGCGTTCGCTCGCGTACTGCCGGAGTCCAAGACACCGGATGTGCAGTTTCATTTCAGCACGCTTTCGGCGGACCTGGCCGGCGCTAAGCCGCACGATTTCCCGGGCTTCACGATGTCGGTGTGCCAACTGCGCCCCACCAGCCGAGGGAGCGTGACCATCAAGTCGCGCGATCCGTTCGACGCTCCGGCCATGCGCGCGAACTATCTCTCAACCGAGCTCGACTGTGCGACCGCCGTCGAGGGCGTCAAGCTGGCGCGCCGCATCGCCGCCACACCGTCGATGCGTGACTTCGTCGCCGGAGAGTACCGTCCTGGAGACGAGGCGAAGACCGATGACGAGCTGCTGGAATTCGTGCGCAACTACGGCGCGACGATCTTTCACCCGGTCGGCACCTGCAAGATGGGGAGCGATGGCATGGCGGTGGTCGATCAACGCCTGCGCGTACACGGCATCGCCGGATTGCGTGTCGTCGATGCATCGATCATGCCGACACTGATTTCCGGCAACACCAACTGGCCGGTGATCATGATCGCGGAGAAGGCTTCCGATATGATTCTGGAAGAGGCCGCATAGGAGTTGTCCCCTCCTCGGAGCCTTAGAGGGGTGGCAGCGTTAGCTGACGGGGTGGGTCACGTTTGGGGTGGGTCGGCTTCCGCGCAAAAGGAGACTTGATTAGCCCAGTAACCCGCGCGGCCGCGGCTAGGCGTGGTGAAGAAACATGAGGCCGGCGCGCGGTGGTAATGTGGAATGCCGCGCTGGTGAAGACCGAAGTCCCAATGGTGCGTAGCTTGCCCGTTGATTAGCCTGGTCCTGGGTCACGTCGGCGACATTGGTGAGCCCGTGACGGCGGGCATCCCGTTGGAAAGAGTGAGTACAACGACGAACCCATACCGGCGCGGCATTCCGATGACGATGATGGAGGATGCTGTGGCCAGAGGCAAGAGGGGGTTTGAGTTGGCGTATCCGAACGCCGCCGGGATCGATATCGGATCGGCAAGCCATTACGTAGCGGTGCCGCCGGATCGGGCCGATGAACCGGTTCGGGAATTTAAGAGCTTCACCGAGGACCTGCAGGCGCTGGCCGATTGGCTCGCGGGGTGCGAGATCGACACCGTGGCGATGGAATCGACTGGCGTGTACTGGATTCCACTCTACGAGCTTCTCGAGTCGCGTGGATTCGAGGTCTATCTGGTCAACGCCCGGCACGTCAAGAACGTCTCGGGCAGGAAGAGCGATGTTCTGGATTGCCAGTGGCTGCAGCAGTTGATGAGCTATGGTCTGCTCTCGGGGGCGTTTCGGCCAAAAGAGGAGATCTGTGCCCTGCGCGCGCTTTCCCGGCAGCGCGACACGTTGGTGAAGTACCAGTCCCAGCATGTTCAGCATATGCAAAAGGCGCTCGCGCAGATGAACGTGCAGCTGACCAACGTCATCTCCGACATCACCGGGCTGACGGGTCAGAACATCATCCGCGCGATCATCGCTGGCGAACGCGATCCGCAGACGCTTGCCAAGCTGCGCCATGAGCGCATCCGTGCCAGCGAACCCGAGGTGGCCAAGTCGCTCAAGGGCAACTGGCGCGACGAGCATTTGTTCGCGCTCAAGCAAGCGATGCAACTCTACGATGCCTACGCGGCAGCGATTGCCGACTGCGACCGGCAGATCGAAGGGCAACTCGAAAAGCTCTACCGCCACAACGCGCCTGTGCTGCCTGAGCGCAAGCGTGGACGGCCTCGCAAAGAGGGGTTTGACCTGCGCACAGCATTGTTTCGCATCTGTGGTGTTGATCTCACCCGCATCAACGGGATCGAGACCAGCACCGCTTTGAAAGTCATTGCTGAGGTCGGTCCGGATCTGTCCCGATTCAAGAGCGCCAAGCACTTCGCCTCCTGGCTCGGGCTGTGTCCGGGAACAAAGATCTCCGGGGGCAAGGTGCTCTCGGCGGCAACCAAACGCACCGCGAGTCGTCTGGCACAAGCGCTGCGCATGGCGGCCTTTGCCTTGAGTCGCAGCAAATCCGCGCTTGGGGCCTACTACCGACGACTCGCCGCCCGCCTCGATAAGGCCAAGGCCATCACCGCCACCGCCCACAAGCTGGCGCGCTTGATCTACACCTTGCTGACCAAAGGCAGCGAGTACGTCGACAAGGGGCAGGACTACTACGAGGAGCGGTATCGTCAGCGTGTCGTACATCATCTCAGCCGACGTGCCGCAACTTTGGGATTCGTCCTCACTCCCATTGAGCCACACGTCCCCGTGTAATTTGCTGTTCAACTTCAAGCGGGTAATTTATGTTTCTGGAAAGCGAC
>JANNJX010000766.1:0-1603 GCA_031396005.1 Burkholderiales bacterium | reverse complement strand
CGACTTCGTGCAGAAGAAGCTGGCCGAACAGGTCGATGTCAGCAAACCCACCTGGGCCTACAATCCTTTGGTCGACGGCTCGCGGCGGCCGACGACCCCGGGGCTGATCAGCTTCCAGCACGCCGCGCGCATCCGCGAGGTGTTCTTCCGCAGCGGCGGCTTGTCGCCTAGCGTCAAGCTCGAGCTGCGCCTGCTCGAACTCGGCGACGGTTTGAAAGACCTGACGATCGACATCGACGGCCAGGCGCAGAAGCTCGCCGTGGGCGCGCCGTCGGTGATCCTCACCTTGCCCAGCGTGCGCAACGCATCGCAGCTGCGCCTGACCAGCGGCGCCGGCGGCGCGCCATTGCAGTTCGAAGGGCCGTGGGCGTTGTTCCGCCTGTTCGATCGCTTCGAGGTCCAGCCGACCGCGCAGGCGGAGAAGGTGATCGTTGTCATGAACCTCGATGGCAAGCGGGCGCGCGTCGAAGTCACCGCCGGCAGCGTCTTCAACCCCTTCCGCATGCGCGAAGTGCAGCAGTTCCGCTGCCCTTCGACCCTCTGAGGCGGGCGGGCTTGGCGCCGGCGACGCCGCCCGGCTGGCACGGCAAGTTGCCGGCGCTGGGAGACTTCGTCTCGCGGCGCGTCGACGCCGTCTGGCTCGAACAATGGGATCCATGGCTGGCGCAAGGCATGCTGGCGCTGCGCGAGCAACTCGGTGACGCCTGGCTCGACGCCTACCTCGCCAGCCCGAGCTGGCGCTTCCTGTTGATGCCGGGCGCGCTCGCGGGCGCGGCAGGCAGTCGGGCCTGGGCGGGGGTGCTGATGCCGTCGGTGGATAAGGTCGGGCGCTATTTCCCGTTCACGATCGTGCATCCGCAGGGCGGCGAGCTGTCGGTGTCGCAGATGCCGGCTTTGTGGCGCGAGCTCGAAGCGCTGGACAGCCTGGCCGCCGATGCACTGCACGACGACTGGGACGTCGAGCGGCTGGAATCGGAACTGGCGCGTCACGTGGCATCGGGCGTGGAAGCTGAAGCCTTGCCGCGAGCACTGGATCCTGTAGCGACGATTGCCGAAGAAGCCAGCGCACTGTGGCGTCAACAGTCGGCCGGCACTGCGTACTGGTACGCCCACGCGCAGCCATCGGCGCCGCGCTGGTTGCGCACGCGGGGCCTGCCCGACGGTGCAACGATGGTGGCCCTGTTGGGCGGAGCCGTTGCATGAGCGCCGCGAGCAACGACGACGACGAGCGGACGCGCATCCGGCCGATCGCGTTCCCCGACACCCCGCCACCAGCGCCAGAGGAGCGCGGCAACGGCAACGGCTTGCCGATCGGCACCCGGCTGGCCGAGTTCGAGATCAGCGCGCTGCTTGGCGAAGGCGGCTTCGGCATCGTCTACCTGGCCACCGACCACTCGTTGCAGCGCCGCGTCGCGCTCAAGGAGTACATGCCGTCGGCGCTGGCCGCGCGCGCCGGCGGGTGGCAGGTGCAGGTCAAGTCGCAGCGCTATCGCGAGACCTTCGATGCTGGCCTCAAGAGCTTCATCAACGAAGCCCGCCTGCTGGCCAAGTTCGACCACCCGGCGCTGGTCAAGGTCTATCGCTTCTGGGAGGCCAACGGCAC
>JANNJX010000755.1:0-3539 GCA_031396005.1 Burkholderiales bacterium | reverse complement strand
CACACGCGCGGCCGGCAGCACGAGCCTGAACATCGAGCCTTTGCCGGGCTCGCTCTGCATCTCGATCTCGCCGCCGTGGCGCTGCACGACATGCTTGACGATCGCCAACCCCAGCCCCGTGCCGCCGGTCTCGCGCGAGCGGCTGCCGTCGACGCGGTAGAAGCGCTCGGTGAGTCGCGGCAGGTGTTCGCGCGCGATGCCGATGCCGTTGTCGCGCACTTCGAACACCGCGCAGCCGTCGGCCGCACGAAGCTGCCACGACACGGCGATGCGGCCGCCGTCGGGCGTGTAGCGCACCGCATTGCCGAGCAGGTTGGCCATTGCACTCGTCAGCTCGCTCTCGATGCCCGCCACCTCCAGGCCCGGCTGCGCATCGACCGTCAGTTCATGCCGACCGGCCGACAGCAGCTCGGCATCGGCACACACCCGCGCCACCAGCACAGCACCCTGCAGCCACTGATCCGGCGACGGCCGCGGGCTGCCTTCGAGTTGCGCCAGCGTCAGCAGGTCATCGACGAGAGACTGGATGCGCGTCGTCTGCTGCCGCATCAGCGCCAGCACACGCGGCTGCTCGGTCGCCGACAGCGGCACGGTGGCCAGCGTGTCGACAAAACCGGCGAGCACCGTCAGCGGTGTGCGGATCTCGTGCGAGACGTTGGCCACGAAGTCGCGCCGCATCGACTCCATGCGCTCGCGGTCGGTGACGTCCTGCGACAGCAAAAGCTTCTGACCGGCGCCGTACGGCCGCACGACGACCTGGATCGTCGCGTGGCCGCGCGGGCTCGCAAACTCGATCGGTGCTTCGAAGTTGCCGCCTTGCAGGTGTTGAACGAAGACCGGCGCGCGCAGCAGGTTGGTGACGAGCTGGCGCTGATCGCGCAGCGGGTCGAGCCCGAAGTGGTCGGCCGCGCGCGCGTTGCACCACTCGATGCGTTCTTCGGCGTCGAGCAATACGACGCCGTTGGGCGACGCATCGATGGCGGCCAGGAACTGGCGCAGGCGTTCGCGTTCGGACGTCGTCTCCTGCTCGCGCCCACGCAGGGCCTTCTCGACCCGATAGCCGGTTTCGCCCCAGAAGCCGGTGTCGCGCGGCGCCGGCTGGGCCTGCGAGCTGCGCAGCCACTTCAACAGACGCTCGGCGCGCAGCGCGTCGATCGACGCCGTCAGGGCCACCCCGCAAGCCGCACCCAAAGCCACGCCGAACCCTACAAAACCGATCCAGCGACCGACGATCCAACCGATGAATGCCCCCACCGCCAGGCCCAGCAGCAAGGCGAAGACGCGGCCGAAGGTATCGTTCATCGCCCCGGTAAAGCAACCAGACGGTAGCCCGCGCCCCGCACGGTCTCGACCAGCGGCGCCGACTGCACCGGCTCGAGCGCTTCGCGCAGGCGCTTGATGTGGACATCGACCGTGCGCTCCTCGATGAACACATGGTCGCCCCAGACGCGATCGAGCAACTGCGCACGGCTGTGCACGCGCTCCGGGTGCGTCATCAGGAAGTGCAGCAGGCGAAACTCGGTCGGCCCGACTTTGGCCTCGCGCGGCGCGCCGTCGATCAGCCGTGTCACGCGGTGCGTCGCCGGGTTGAGCACGAGGCCAGCCACCTCGACGGCCTCGGCCAGCGCCTGCGGCGCGCGGCGGCGCAACAAGGCGCGTGTGCGCGCCAACAGCTCCTTGACCGAGAACGGCTTGGTCAGGTAGTCGTCCGCGCCGCCATCCAGGCCGGACAGCTTGTCGTTTTCATGGGCCCGTGCCGTCAGCATGATGATCGGCAGCGCCTTGGTGCGCGCCTGTGCTCGCCACGAACGAGACAGCTGCAGACCCGACTGACCGGGCAGCATCCAATCCAGGATGACGAGATCGGGCAGGCGCTCATCGACCTGGGTGATAGCCGCCGCCGCATCGCCGGCAATGCTGACTTCGAAGCCCTCGTGTCGCAGGTTGATCGCCACCAGCTCGGCGATCGCCGGCTCGTCTTCGACAATGAGAACTCGCGTCATCGGATCGCATCTTCCACGTCGGACATCGGCGTGTGCCGCACATCGGCACCCTTGACGATGTAGATCACCGCCTCGGAGATGTTCTTCGCATGGTCGCCGACGCGCTCGATCGCCTTGGCGACGAAGACGAGGTCGATCGACGACGAGATCGTGCGCGGGTCTTCCATCATGTACGTGATGAGCTTGCGCATCAGGCCGTCGAACTCCTGGTCGATCTGGTCATCGCCCTTGAGCACCTGCAACGCCTGCGCGGTGTCCAGGCGCGCAAAGGCATCGAGCGCCTTGCGCAACTGCGCGATCGCCAACTCGGACTCGAAACCGAGGTCGGCCACCGGCAGACGCAGCCGACTCGACACGCCGGTGTTGATCAGACGTTGCACCGTGCGCGCGATGCGCGCCGCTTCGTCGCCGACACGTTCGAGGTTGGCGATGGTCTTGCTGATGGCGATCAGCAGACGCAGGTCGCGCGCCGTCGGCTGGCGACGGGCGATGATGGCCGACAGGTCGGCGTCGATCTCGACCTCCATCGCGTTGACGCGCTCTTCCTGTTGCAGCACCTGCGTCGCGGTCTCGCCGCTGAACTGCGAGAGCGCATACACCGCCTGCGAAACCTGCGACTCGACCAGACCGCCCATCTCGAGCACCCGGTTGGAAATCGAGCTCAGTTCGGCGTCGAACTGCGTCGAAAGGTGCTTGTCGTTCATCCGAATCTCCCGGTGATGTAGTCCTCGGTCTCTTTGCGCTTGGGCTTCATGAAGAGATCGCGGGTCGCACCGTACTCGATGAGCTCGCCGAGATACATGTAGGCGGTGTGGTCGGACACGCGCGCGGCCTGCTGCATGTTGTGCGTCACGATCAGGATCGATACCTTGTTCTTGAGCGAGCCGATCAGCTCCTCAATCGAGCCGGTGGCGATAGGGTCGAGCGCCGAGGTCGGCTCGTCGAACAGCAGCAGCTCGGGCTCGGTGGCGAGTGCGCGCGCGATGCACAGACGCTGCTGCTGGCCGCCGCTCATCGCGAAAGCCACTTCCTCGAGGCGGTTCTTCACCTCCTCCCACAGCGCTGCGCCCTTGAGCGCGTGCTCCACCCGGTCGTCGAGTTCGGTGCGGCTGCGCACGCCGCGCACCCGCAGTCCGTAAGCCACGTTCTCGTAGATCGATTTCGGAAACGGGTTGGGTTTCTGGAACACCATGCCGATGCGCATCCGCACTTCGATGGGATCCACGTCCTTGGAGAGGATGTTGACGTTGTCCGGCTTGAGGTTGATCTCGCCTTCATAACGCGTGCCCGGGTACAGGTCGTGCATGCGGTTGAAGCAGCGCAGCAGCGTGCTCTTGCCGCAGCCGCTGGGGCCGATCAGCGCCGTGACTTTTTGTTCCTCGATCGGCAGCGAGACGCTCTTCAGGCTCTTGAACGCTCCATAGTAGAAACTGAGGTTTCGCACCTCGGCCTTGTTGACTACAGGCAGCTTCTCGGCCGGGCGTTCGAGCGTATCGGTCACCATTTGATCTTCTTTCGCACTTGGTAGCGCAGGTA
>JANNJX010000747.1:0-1553 GCA_031396005.1 Burkholderiales bacterium | reverse complement strand
TTCCGGCCGCGCGAGCATGAACTCCGGCACCGGCGCGTCGAACGGGTGCGCGTCTTCGGTCATGCAGAAGTAGGTGCCGCGCATCGTGCCTTGCGGTGTGGCGATGCGCGTCCAGCTCGTGTATTCGAAGCGCTCGCCGGGCTTGAGCAGCGGCTGGTGGCCGACCACCGCCAGGCCGCGAACCTCGTCGGCGTGGCCCTGCGCGTCGGTGATGACCCAGTGGCGCGCGATCAGTTGCGAGGTCACGTCACCGCTGTTGACGATCGTGATCGTGTAGGCAAAGGCGAACACGCTCGCGCTCGGTTGCGACTGCTCGTCGAGGTAAGAGACTTTGACGCTGCAGGTCAGTTCAGGTTGGGCCATGGGGGCGATTCTAGAATTCATCATGCAAAAGTCCTTCCGCATCGCGCCGTCGATTCTTTCCGCCGACTTTGCGCGACTCGGCGAGGAGGTGCGCAACGTCGTCGCCGCCGGCGCCGACTGGATTCATTTCGACGTGATGGACAACCACTACGTGCCCAACCTGACGTTCGGGCCCATGGTTTGTCAGGCCGTCTGCGAGGCGATGCGCAAGCAAGGCACCACCGCACCGATCGACGTGCACCTGATGGTGCAGCCGGTCGATGCGCTGGCGCAGGCGTTCTGCAAGGCCGGCGCGGACCTGGTGAGTTTTCATCCCGATGCCAGCACGCATGTCGACCGCACGCTGCAGCTGATCAAGGCCGAGGGCAAGCAGTGCGGCCTGGTCTTCAACCCGGCGGCGCCGCTCGACGTGCTCGAGTGGACGATCGACAAGATCGACCTCGTGCTCATCATGAGCGTCAACCCGGGCTTCGGCGGGCAAAGCTTCATCGACGGCGCACTGAAGAAGATCGAGCGCGTGCGCAAGCTGATCGACGCCGAATTTGCGAGGTCAGGCCGCGACATCCGCCTCGAAGTCGATGGTGGCATCAAGGTCGACAACATCCGCCGCGCCGCCGAAGCGGGTGCCGACACCTTCGTCGCCGGCAGTGCGATCTTCGGCCAGCCGGACTACGAGGCTGTCATCGACGCGATGCGCCGTGAACTGGCGCTCGTCAGCCCTTCGACTGGCCGAGCAGCGCATCCTTGAGCTGCCAGTCCGGCGGGTTGGCGCCGAGCCAGATCTTCATCATGGCGACGAAGAACACCGGCTCGGGGATCGGGTCGGTCGCCACTTTGCCGTTGAGCGAGATCAAAGTACCGGTGCCGGGAACGTAGTCGACCGTGAACGAGTCGCCGGCCATGAGCCTCTTGCGCGTGGCGAACATCTCGGCCCGCTTGAGCGTGCCGGGGATCGACTTGCCGAACTCCTCGCGCGTGGCGTTCTTCTGCATGCCGTCGGTGAACAGCTTGCCCAGCTCATTGCCGTCGATGTCGCGCAGCATCACCACGTGCAGGCGCTTGGCGCCGGGCGCCGCGAACACAGCCTCCGGCGTGGCGGCCTTGGCGCCGAGGTACAGGCCGGCGGCATAGACCTTGAAGATGGCCTTGTAGCGGATGCCCGCGCCGTTCAACTGCAACTTGGAGTTGCC
>JANNJX010000725.1:0-2838 GCA_031396005.1 Burkholderiales bacterium | reverse complement strand
GCGGTCAAGGAGTCGATCAAGCGCGCCGTCGCCGGCTCGCCGACCGCCGCCGAGGTGGTGGCCAAGAAGGGTTCGGCAGCGCATCCGTTCGCGGCCAACTGAGTTCAGGAGCAGCGACGCGCTCGCCACCCGGCGGGGCGTTGCTTCACAAGAGCCAGCCGGGGAACCGGCTGGCTCTTTTTTCGTCAGTCGTGACCAGGAACCATGCCGCTGCCGATCAGGTGCAGCACGGTGGCGTGGCCCTGCGGCTTTGTGCTCACCGCCCGTCGCTCGATTTGTACGCCCACGGTGGCCACGTCGTCGAACTTGTGCGGCTTGACGACCTTGACGCGCACCCAGGCGGCGCCGAACTCGCCGATCAGAATCTCGGTCACGGCCTCCGCAAAGGCTTCGAGCAGCGTCAGCCGGTGTTCGGCCAGCAGGCGGTGCACGCGCTCGCGGACGACGCTGTAGTCGATCGTGTCGCCGATACGGTCCGTGTCGCAGGCGCGGGCTCGCGGCACGCCGGCATAAACGTCGATCACCAGCGGCTGCGGCCGGTGCAGCTCGCTGTCGTGGATGCCGATCACCGTTTGCCCGGTCAGGCGCTCGATGAAGATGACATCCATCGGCTGGCCCGCCAGCGAAGGCTCGGTCGCCGGCATCTGAAGATGGTTCGAAATCAAGTGTTATCCCTCGGAGAGCGAGCGGCCATTCACGATCGGTTGCAAGATGCAGGCCTGTCGTGGCATCGTCAACCGTGTTTCACCGGGTGCGCGTGCGCGTCAGGGCGAGCAGGATAGCCGCCATACCAGCAGAGACGTTCACGCACCGTGTTGCCAGCAAGGATTCCATGTCATTGACCCTGCACGACAGCCACCGCCACACCGACCGCATCTTCGAGGTCGTGCGGGGCGGCCTGCACGAGCCTGCCAAGGACGTCGTCGCCGAGTCCTGGCGGCGCTGCTTGAACGACTACCAGCTGCACCCGGACAAGCCGCGCGTGCCGTCGTTCCTGGCCCGCGTCGAACTCGAGGAGCACCGTGCGCGCTGCGCCGACGTGATCGCCTGCGCGCGTTACGAGATGACGACGCTGTACCAGCAGCTGGGCGACGCCGAATCGGCCGTCGTGCTGACCGACACCAACGGCGTCATCGTGCACATGGTGTCGTCGCCCGAGTTCGCATCGCAGGTCGGCCCGCTCGGCCTGCGCGTCGGCGGCGTCTGGAGCGAAAACGAAGCCGGCACCAACGGCATGGGCACCTGCCTGGCCGCCGCCGGGCCGGTGACGGTGCAGCGCGACGACCATTTCTTCACCCAGTTCACGCAGCTCACCTGTTCGGCGGTGCCGGTGTTCGACCCGTCGGGCGAGATCGCCGCCGTGCTCGACGTCACCAGCCGCTCGGGCCTGATGCAGCAGCACCTGCTGGTGCTGCTCGGCATGACGGCGCGCATGATCGAGAACCGCCTCATCGACCAGCGTTTTCGCAACGCGCACCCGCTGCACTTTCACAGCCGGCCCGAGTTCGTCTACACGCTGCACGAAGGCAAGCTCGCCGTCGACGACGACGGCCGCGTGCTCGCCGCCAATCGCAGCGCGCTGTTCCAGCTCGGCATGCAATCGATGGACGAAGTGCGTTCGCGGCGCATCGAAGACCTGTTCCAGACCTCGCTCGAAGACATGCTCGCGCGCAGCAGCTCGTCGTCGTTCCACCCGGTCGTCACCTACCGCGCCAACGCCGCGCTGCGCTTTTTTGCGGTGATGCGGCGGCCGGCAGCGCAGGGCGCCGGGGCGCCCAACGCGGTGGCCCATGCGGCCGCGCCGTCGCTGTCGATCGTGCCGGCGCGCACGCCGGCACGCCGCGCCGCGGCCGTGCAGGCCAGCGAGTCCGCCGTCACTTTCGACGACCCGCGTCTGGTCGCCCACCTCGACACCGCGCGCCGCGTCATTGCGCGGCGCACGCCGGTGCTGTTGTGCGGCGAAACCGGATCGGGCAAGGAGGTCTTTGCGCGCGCAGTGCATGAGGCCAGCCCGCATGCCGGCGGCGCCTTCGTCGCCGTCAACTGCGCCAGCCTGCCGGAAACGCTGATCGAGTCCGAACTCTTCGGCTACCGGGCTGGAGCCTTCACCGGCGCCGTGCGCTCCGGCCGCCGCGGCAAGATTTTGCAGGCCGACGGCGGGACGCTGTTCCTCGACGAAATCGCCGACATGCCGCTCGAGCTGCAGGCCCGTCTGCTGCGCGTGCTCGACGAGCGCCATGTCACGCCGCTGGGCACCGAGGAGGTGATCCCGGTCGACTTCCAGCTCATCAGCGCCAGTCACCAGAACCTTCCGGGGCGCGTGCGCGAGGGCCGCTTCCGCGAAGACCTGTTCTACCGGCTGGCGGGGGTCGAGCTGCAACTGCCGCCGCTGCGCGAGCGCAGTGACCGCCGCGAGCTGATCCGCCGTGTGCTGGCAGCCGAAGGCGGCGCGCAGGCCACGTTGACGGCCGAGGCCGAGCGCGCGCTGCTCGAGCATCCGTGGCCGGGCAACATCCGCCAGCTCTGCCATGTGCTGCGCACCGCCGCAGCGCTGGCCGACGGCATGCCGATCGCGCGCGAGCACCTGCCGTCGATGCAGGCCCAGCCTGTCGCACCGTCCTTGCGGCCAGCGCCTGTGGTCGATGCGCCGCAACCCGACGTTCTGCCGGGCGAGCAGGCCAGCGACAATGACGTGGTTCCCGTCAAGTTGAACCCGATCCAGGCCAACGAGCGGCAGGTGCTGCTGCAGATGTTGAAGCAGCACCGCTGGAACGTCAGCAACGTCGCCAAGGCGCTCGATGTCAGCCGCAACACCCTCTACCGAAAACTCCACAAGCT
>JANNJX010000688.1:0-2830 GCA_031396005.1 Burkholderiales bacterium | reverse complement strand
GTGCTGATGAACGTCGTGCCGGCGCGCGTGGCAGGTGTCGGCGAGGTCATCATGGTCGTGCCGACGCCAAAAGGAGAGCGCAACGCGATGGTCCTTGCCGCGGCCCACATCGTTGGCGTGCACCGCGTTTTCACCATCGGCGGCGCGCAGGCGGTTGCGGCGCTGGCCTACGGCACGGCGACGATCCCGCGCGTCGACAAGATCACAGGCCCCGGCAACGCCTATGTGGCCAGCGCCAAGAAGCAGGTCTTCGGCCAGGTCGGCATCGACATGATCGCCGGGCCGAGCGAGATCCTCGTGCTCGCCGACGGCACGACGCCGCCGGACTGGGTGGCGATGGACCTGTTCTCGCAGGCCGAGCACGACGAGCAGGCGCAGAGCATCCTGCTCTGTCCGGACGCGGCGTACCTCGATGCGGTGACGGCGTCGATCGAGCGCCTGCTGCCGACGCTGCCTCGCGAGAAGATCATCCGTGCGTCGTTGCTGGGACGCGGCGCGCTGATCCACACGCGCTCGATGGAAGAGTCCTGCGACATCAGCAACCGCATCGCGCCCGAGCACCTCGAGGTGTCGAGCACGAACCCCGAACGCTGGGAGCCGCTGTTGAAACACGCCGGCGCGATCTTTCTCGGCCGCTTCACCAGCGAGAGCCTCGGCGACTACTGCGCCGGGCCGAACCATGTGCTGCCGACGGCCGGCACTGCGCGGTTCTCGTCGCCGCTGGGCGTTTACGACTTCGTCAAACGCACGAGCCTGATCGAGGTCAGTGCAGCCGGCGCGCAGTCGCTCGGCGAGATCGCGTCGGTGCTGGCGCATGGCGAGGGCTTGCAGGCGCATGCGTGTGCGGCGGAGATGCGGCTCGGGGTCGTTGATGCAGCGCCTGCGAACAAGCCGGTCTTCGAAGTGCGCGCCGTCACCGAGGCCAATGTCGATGAACTGATCAAACTCAAGACCACCGTCGAACAGGAGATGTTCGTCGCCTCGGTGCCGAAGTCGCTCGCGCAAGCGTCAGTCCGTCCCGCTGGCCGCCCCCTCGGCCTCTTCGCCAACGGCGAGCCGGTCGGCTTTGTGCTGCTGTGGGACGCGCGCCGTGACCCTGACTTCGCCGAGCGTGCCGACCAGCTCTACATCTGGCGCCTGTTGATCGATGCTCGCTTTCAACGCCAAGGCCACGGCCAAGCGGCGATGCGCTGGTTGATCGACGAGGCCAGGCGCATGGGCGTGGCCAGCGTCGGCCTGTCGCACGTGCCGGAGAATCCTGTGGGCCCGTTCTATGAGAAGTTCGGCTTTGCCTACACCGGCAAGGTCCATCTCGGCGAGAGCGAGATGGTGCTGAAAATCAAGGGTGACGCATGACGATGGACTTGAACACCCGCATCGCCCGCACGATCCGCCAGGACGTGACCTCGAGCGCCGGCTATGCGATTCAGCCGAGCGCAGGCATGGTCAAGCTCGACGCGATGGAGAACCCGTTCGGTTTGCCACCGGCGTTGAGGCGAGCCCTGGGGGAGCGTCTGGCCGACGTGGCCCTCAACCGCTACCCGATCAACAAGGGCGAGGTCGCTGCGGCGCTGACGCAGCACTTCGAGGTGCCGGCGGGGTGCGAGCTGATCGTCGGCAACGGGTCGGACGAGTTGATCGATCTGTGGTCGGTGGCTTGCCATCATCCGCAAGGACCGGGCGCGACGGTGCTCGCGCCGCTGCCCGGCTTCGTCATGTACGAGATGTCGGCGCGGCTGCGCGGCCTGAAGTTCGTCGGCGTGCCGCTGACGCCGCAGTTCGAACTCGACGAGGCGGCGATGCTCGCAGCGATCGAAGCAGCCCAACCGGCGCTGACCTACATCGCCTACCCGAACAACCCGACAGGCAATCTGTTCGACGAGCGCATTGTTCAAAAGATCGTCGAGGCCGTCAGCGCGCAAGACGGCCTCGTGGTCTTCGACGAGGCCTACCAGCCGTTTTCGTCACGCACCTGGATGCCCAAGCTGGCCACGCACGAGCATGTGCTGGTGCTGCGCACGCTGTCGAAGTTCGGCCTGGCGGGTGTGCGCATGGGCTACCTCGTCGGCGCGGCGCCTCTGATCGAGCAGATCGACAAGGTCAGCCCGCCGTACAACATCAGTGCGCTCAACGCGGCGGCGACGCTGTTCGCGCTGGAGCATGCCGAGGTCTTTGCCGAGCAGGCCGACATCCTGCGCCGCGAACGTCAACGCCTGATGATCGCGCTGCGCGGCGTGAGCGGCGTCACGGTGTTTCCGAGCGAGGCCAACATGATCCTCGTGCGCGTACCCGACTCGAAGCGCGCGTTCGACGGCATGAAACAGCGCAAGGTGCTGGTCAAGCACATCGCCGGATTGCACCCGCTGCTCGCCAACTGCCTGCGCCTGACGGTCGGCGCGCCGGAAGAGAACACGATGATGATCCAAGCGTTGAAGGAAAGCCTGTGACAGACCCTCTGAGCGCACGAATAGCCGAAGTGCAACGCAACACCAAGGAGACGCAGATTCGCGTCAAGGTCAACCTCGATGGCAGCGGGGCTGCGAGGCTCGCCACCGGCATCGGCTTCTTCGACCACATGCTCGACCAGATCGCGCGCCACGGCCTGATCGATCTGCAGATCGAAGCCAGCGGCGACCTGCACATCGACGGCCACCACACCGTCGAAGACGTCGGCATCACGCTCGGCCAGGCCGTCGCCAAGGCCGTCGGCGACAAGGCGGGCCTCGCGCGCTACGGCCACGCGTATGTGCCGCTCGACGAAGCGCTGTCGCGCGTCGTCGTCGATTTCTCCGGCCGCCCCGGGCTGCACATGCGCGTGCCGTTCAAGAGC
>JANNJX010000682.1:0-2710 GCA_031396005.1 Burkholderiales bacterium | reverse complement strand
CAGCTCGACCACGAAGACGCGCACGGCCAGTACGAAGTCAACTTCGCCCATGCCGACGCGCTGGCCACCGCCGACCGCGTGATGCTGTTCAAGCTCGCTGCGCACGCCATCGCCGAGCAGCACGGCCGCGTCTTCTCGATGATGCCCAAGCCGTTCGCCAACCAGCCCGGCAGCGGCATGCATTGCCACGTCAGCTTGTGGCACGGTCGGCAGGGCCAGGGTGACAACGCGCGCAACGCCTTCGTCGCCCACCACGCCGACGGCTCGCTCGATCACGAGACGCTGCTGTCGCCGCTCGGCTGCCAGTTCGTCGCTGGCGTGCTCGCGCATGCCGCGGCGTTGACAGCGTTGGCGGCGCCGACGGTCAACTCGTACCGGCGGTTGACGGTGGGCGAATCCATCACCGGCACGACCTGGGCGCCGGCGTATGTGGCGCAAGGCTTCAACAACCGCACCGCGCTCGTGCGCACGTTGCACAGCCGCTTCGAGTGGCGCGCGCCGGATGCATCGGCGAACCCGTACCTGCTGCTGGCGGGGCTCATCGCGGCCGGGCTCGACGGCATCGAACGCCAGCTCGACCCCGGCGCGGCGTGCGATGACGATCTTTTCGCTCTGACCGCATCGCAGGTGCGCGAGCGCGGCATCGCACTGCTGCCGCAGTCGCTCACCGAAGCGCTCGATGCACTCGAAGCCGATGCGGTGATCGGCGGCGCGCTGGGCGAGACGCTGCTGCGCGAGTTCTGCACCTTGAAGCGCGACGAGGCCTCCGCGCATGAGCGTGACACCGGCCCGACCGCACATGTCAGCGATTGGGAGTTCGAGCGCTACGTCACCGCCTTCTGACTCACGCCGCGCTCTTGCACCATGAATACCGTCCCGTCTGTACCGACCCGCGTCATCGACTCGCACACTGGAGGAGAGCCGACCCGGTGCGTGGTCAGCGGCGGGCCTGACCTGGGCGGCGGCACGCTCGCCGAGAGACGCGAGCGCTTTGGCCGTCAGCACGACGCATGGTGCCGGGCCCTGGTCTGCGAGCCGCGCGGCTCTGACGTGGTGGTGGGTGCGCTGCTGTGCGCCCCGCTGGAGGCCTCGAGCACCTGCGGCGTGATCTTCTTCAACAATGTCGGCACCATCGGCATGTGCGGCCACGGCACGCTCGGCGTGATCGCCACGCTGGCCCACCTGGGCCGCATCACGCCTGGTGACCACCGCATCGAAACGCCGGTCGGTACGGTCACGGCCACCCTGCATGCGAATGGCTCGGCCAGCGTCGCCAACGTCCCCTCCTACCGGCATGCCGAGCGGGTGGCCGTCGAAGTGGCCGGCCACGGCGTCGTCCATGGCGACGTGGCCTGGGGCGGCAACTGGTTTTTCCTGTGCGACGACCATGGCCTGACGCTCACTGCTGCCGCCGTCGGCGAGCTGACCGCATTCGCGTCGCGCGTGCGCGAGGCCCTGCAGCGCCACGCAGTGAGCGGGCGCGACGGCGCCGAGATCGACCACATCGAACTCGTCGGCCCGGCTGCCAGCGCGGACAACCATGCACGCAACTTCGTCCTCTGCCCCGGCGGCGCGTACGACCGCTCACCCTGCGGCACCGGCACCAGCGCGAAGATCGCCTGCCTGGCGGCCGACGACAAGCTCGCACCCGGCGAGGTCTGGCGCCAGGAAAGCGTCATCGGCAGCGTGTTCAGCGCCAGCTACGCGCGCCCCGCCGCACCGCTGCCGGGTCTTCCCGTGGATGCGGTGTTGCCGCTGATCCACGGCCGCGCCCACGTCACGCTCGACGCGACCCTGGTTTTCGACCCGGCCGACCCGTTGGCGTGGGGGCTGGGCTGACGCGACGCACCACGTCGTGCACCGGCGCGGCTTGCGAGTCCTTGAATTCACAAACCAGGCCCAGAGTACCGAGGGTGGGTCGCGTGTGCGCTCCAGCGCGAGCTGCGCGTCGCGCGCCTCGAAGGCCGCTGTCGGCTTTCCCGCATATTGCATATTGTATCCAATCGACCATAATGCAGGCGTTCCGGCGCGCGGCAAGCGTTCCGGCCACGCCCCACCCACGCACCGAAAGGAACGACCGTGAATGCCAAGATCCTGATTGCCGTTGCAGGGGCGCTGTGCCTGCTGCTGTCGTCGGCCGCACGGGCCGACAAGCTCGACGACATCATCGCTTCGGGCAAGCTGCGCTGCGCCGTCGTGCTCGACTTCCCGCCGATGGGATCGCGCGACGAGAAGAACGAGCCGATCGGCTACGACGTCGACACCTGCAACGATTTGGCCAAGGCGCTCGGCGTGAAGGCCGAGATCGTCGAGACGCCGTTTCCCGACCGCATTCCGGCCCTCGTGTCCAACCGTGCCGACGTCGGCGTGGCTTCGACCTCGGACACCCTGCAACGCGCCAAGACCATCGGCTTCTCGGTGCCCTACTTCGCCTTCAAGATGGTGGTGTTGACGAAGAAGGGCGCCAACATCGCCGCCTACACGTCGCTCAAGGGCCGCAAGACAGGCTCGGTGACCGGCACCTTCGAGGCTATCGCGCTGGAGAAGGACGTCAAGCAATGGAATGACTCCAAAGGATCGTTCCGCGCCTACCAGACGCAGGCCGACGTGTTCCTCGCACTGGCCCAGGGCCAGATCGAGGCCACCGTCGTCACCTCGACCGTCGCCAATGCGACTGTCAAGGCCAACAAGTACAAGGATCTGCAAGTCG
>JANNJX010000635.1:0-15878 GCA_031396005.1 Burkholderiales bacterium | reverse complement strand
GGTTGGACGATCGTCGATTGCGGCATCAGCAACGACGCCACCAAAGCGGCCTGGGAGCAGGTCTTTGCGAGCGCGCTGCAAGACAGGCCGGTGACGCGGGTCGTCGCCACGCACATGCACCCGGACCACCTCGGTCTGGCGCATTGGCTGACGCAGAAATGGCAATGTCGCCTGTGGATCAGCGCCACCGACTACAACGCCGCGCGCCTGGCGAGCCAGAGCACCACGGGCTTCGGCGGCGAGCGCTCGGCGGCGTTTTTCGCCAACCACGGCCTGACCGATCCCGAGGCGTTGGCCAAGGTGCGCGCGCGCTCGAACTACTACGCCGGCATGGTTCCCGGCATTCCCGACGCGTACCGCCGTTTGCTCGACGGCATGAGCGTGGACATCGGCGGCCGCGCCTGGCGCTGCATCGCCGGTTACGGTCACGCGCCGGAGCACATGGCGCTGCATTGCGATGAACTGAACCTGTTGATCTCCGGTGACATGGTGCTGCCGCGCATCAGCACCAACGTCAGCGTCTACGACCTCGAACCCGAGGCCGACTCGCTGACGCTGTACCTCGATTCGCTCTCACGCTACGAGCCGTTGCCGCAAGACACGCTCGTGCTGCCGTCGCATGGCAAGCCGTTCACCGGCCTGCACGCGCGCATCCGCCAGTTGCGTGACCACCATGACGAGCGCCTGGCCGATGTAATGACGGCCTGCTGCGAAAAACCTTGCCACGCCGCCGACCTGCTGCCCGTGCTCTTCAAGCGCGCGCTCGATCTGCACCAGACGACGTTTGCGATGGGCGAAGCGGTGGCGCATCTGCATGCGCTGTGGCACACCGGCAAGCTCGTGCGCCAGTGTGGCGACGACGGTGTCTGGCGCTTCACCGCAGCCAGCTGATCAATCGAACGTCGGCAGCACCTCGTCGCGCAAGCCCTCACGCAGACGATCCACATCCGGAATCACCGAGCGCACCACGTCCCAGAAGCGAGGGCTGTGATCCATGACGCGCAGGTGCGCGAGTTCGTGGGCGACGACGTAATCGATCGTCGGCAGCGCGAAGTGGATCAACCGCCAGTGCAGGCGGATCGCGCCGTCCGCACTGGCGCTGCCCCAGCGCGTGGAGGTCGAACTCAGCGACAGCCGCGTCCAGCGCACTCCGAGTTGCGTTGCGAAGTGGTGGCAGCGCTCTTCGAAAACGCGCTTGGCCTGGCGCTGCAGCCACGATTGCACGGCATCGCGGATCTGCTGTGGCGTGGCGTGCTGCGGCAGGCCGACGTGCAGCGTCAGGCGCGGCACGCCGGGCAAGGTGTCGAGAGCGGTATTCAGCACACTTCCCGTCGTGCCGGGGTCGAGCACGACGATCACCGTTTCGCCGAGAAACGGCAGCGACGCGCCGTCTTGCCAGACGATGCGCTGCTCGACGAGACGCCGCGCGCGCTCGTCCTGCTCGTGCAGCTTCTTCAGGATCCAGCGCGACTTTTCCTGCACTGCGGCGTCGATCTCGCCGGCCGGCACCCAGCGCGGCGCGCTGACGACCAAGCCTTCCATGGCGACGGAAAAGCCGATCGTCTTGCGGCGCACGCGACGGAACTCGTAGCCGACAACATGGCCGTCGAGCCGCGCCTGCCGGTTGGCGCGCGGGTGGGCAAAGGTGACGGGGGCGAGCACCGACGCGATCGATGCCATGGGTTGGGGCGGCAACGCGGCGGCTGCTGGTGGCGCTGGGGCAACAAGCGCGGGCGTTGCTGCGTTGTCGTCGTCGAAACCGAACGACAACTGCGCAGCATGAACAACGAGACGCTCGCCCAACGACATGGCCGCGGATTCTATGGATACGCCTCAGGGTCCAGTCGTCGCATCTCGGCCTCGATCCAGGCCTGCACCTCGCGCATCAGCTCATCGGCTTCGCGCCCCGCAACCGGTATCGGCTTGCCGATCGAGATGTCGACCACCCCCGGCCGCACCAACAAACTCTTGCGCGGCCAGCAGCGCGCCGACGAAACGGCGATCGGCACCACCGGTGTGCCGGTGGCCACCGCTAGGCGCGTGCCGCCTGTCTTGTAGTTGCCCTGCTGGCCGCGCGCGATACGCGTGCCTTCGGGAAACATGATGATCCAGCTGCCGTTGGCCAGAATGCGCTGGCCTTGTTCGACAACGCGCGTGAAGGCTTCGTTTCTCTTGCTGCGGTCGATGTGGATCATGTCCATGCGCCCCATCGCCCAGCCGAAGAACGGGATGTAGAGCAGCTCGCGCTTGAAGACGTAGGCCAGCGGGTGGCTCATGATCGCCGGGTAGGTGAACGTCTCCCAGGTGCTCTGGTGCTTGGACAGCAGGATCACCGGCGACAGGCGATCGGCCGGCGGCAGATTGTCCATGCCGTGGATGCGCGAGCGCACGCCGCAGATGACGCGGCAGCCCCACATCGCCGTGCGCAGCCAGCCGGCGCACATCCAGTAGGTGCGCTCGCCGCTGATGAACATCGAGGCCAGCAACACCGCCAGCGCCCACGGCACCACCGTGACGGCCATCCAGAGGATGAAGAGCGCGGAGCGAATAGCACTGAGCATCGGCACGTCAGATTGCGATCACGCCGGGCCGCGAGTCTTCGCCGACGATGCCGGCGGCCGTGTGCTCGCGGTGCAACACGAAGTCGGCAAACTCGGCCATGCTGGCGTGCACCTTCGCGCCGGCGATGCCTACGGTCCACGCCGCCACCTGTTCGTCGGTGAACGCGGCTGCGCGGCCGGTGTGCACCACGTGCGGCTCGCAGCCCGCGGCCTGTGCCGCCTGCACGTCGCGCTCGGTGTCGCAGACCATCGGCACGCGCGCCATGTCGTCCACGCCGTAGCGCTCACCGATCTGCAACATCAGCCCCGGCAACGGTTTGCGGCAAGGGCACTGCTCCTGCGGCACATGCGGGCAGATGAACACCGCGTCGATGCGCCCGCCTTTTTCGGCCAGCAACTGCATCATGTGTTGGTGGATGGCGTTGAGCGAGGTCATATCGACGAGGCCACGGCCGATGCCTGACTGGTTGGTGGCGATCACCGCATGCCAGCCGGCCTGGTTCAAGCGCGCCACCGCTTCGAGCGCCCCGTCGATGGGAATCCACTCCTGCGGCGCCTTGACGTGATCGTCGCGAAAGACGTTCAGGATGCCGTCGCGGCCGAGGATGACGAGTTTGGGGGCGTGATGGGGTTTCATGGGGCGGCCTGCGAACTGTTGCGCCCATCGGCGGACTGGTTGCGAACCTCCCGAAGCAAACGGTCGCGCTCTTCCTGCGTCAACAGCGCTCCGAATGGTGAGACGCTGCGCAGCACAGTGGTGTGATCGTTGTCGGCACAGATCAGGCGCTCCAATTCGTCGAGTGGCAACCGGAGCAGTCGTTCCCACTCCTGCATGTAAGGCTCGCTGTGCGTCAGCCCGCGTTGCGCGCGCCACCGGGTGATCGTTGCCTGCAAAATGCCGACGCGCTGTGGGTCTTCGTGCAACTTCTTGATGACCAGACGGTGTGCGGCCAGCGAGAAGCGCTCGATCCGTGCCTGCGGATCGTGAAAACGGTCTGTGGCTGTATTCACCGCTACGTCGCCAGCTTCGACAGATCGGCCACGCGGTTCATCGACTGGTGCAGCCGCGCCAGCAATGCCAGGCGGTTGGCGCGCAGCGCGGGGTCGTCGGCGTTGACCATCACGCCGTCGAAGAAGGCGTCGACGGGTGCTTTCAGCGCGGCCAGTTCGCGCAGCGATGCGGTGTATTGCCCTTCGTTGAAGAACTCGTCGGCGCGTGGCGCGATGTTCAGCAGCGCATCGTGCAGCGTGCGCTCAGCGGGCTCGACCAAATGCGCCGGGTCGATGTGCTCGGCCGGCCTGGACTCGCTCTTCTTTAGGATGTTGGCGATACGCTTATTGGCGGCGGCCAGCGACGCCGACACGGGCAGGGCGGCGAAGGCGCGCACGGCCGCCAGACGCTTCGGCAGCTCGGCCCAGCGCGGCGGGCGCACGCTGACGACGGCATCGACTTCTTGCGCGCTGTAGTGCAGATCACGCAGATAGCCGACGAGGCGTTCGTACATGAAGTCGAGCACAGACTCCTTGGTGCCGGGCGGTAGTTTTCGAAGCGCGACGCCCACAGCGTTGAGCGTGACGCCCTTTAGCTGCCCCGCCACAACTGCAGCCGCTATCTTTGACTGCTCGGCCTGATGGATACGCTGCGCCCACGCAGTTGGGATTTTGTCGTCGTCATGTGCGTCGACCGAGAACTGGACCATCACTGGAAGTTCCAGCGGCAGGTCGCGCTCGATCAGCATGCGAATCACGCCTAGCGCGTGGCGCCGCAGCGCGAAAGGATCCCTGTCGC
Organism: Burkholderiales bacterium; assembly: GCA_031396005.1. GTDB lineage: Bacteria > Pseudomonadota > Gammaproteobacteria > Burkholderiales > Burkholderiaceae_C > CADEEN01. The sequence goes on along the minus strand of JANNJX010000635.1, from coordinate 11,528 downwards.
CGGTGGGCTTCTCTCCCGCGCCGAACAGGCCAACCAGCGTCTCCAGCTTGTCGGCCAGCGCCACCGCAACGCCGACGTCGTTGCGTGGCAGCGAATCACCAGCAAAGCGCGGCCTGTAGTGGTCCTCGATCGCGTGCGCGACGGCTTCGGTCTCGCCATCGTGGAGCGCGTAGTAACTGCCCATCACGCCTTGCAGTTCAGGGAACTCGCCGACCATGTCGGTGACGAGGTCGGCCTTGGCGAGCTGCGCCGCCCTGGCTGAGTTAACCGCGAGCACTTCACCATGCAGGCCAAGGCTCCATTGTTCGCCGATCGCTTTTGCAATCGCACGCACCCGCTGCACGCGTTCACCCTGCGAGCCCAGCTTGGCGTGATAGACCACCTTGTCGAGCATCGGCAGGCGCGACTCGAGTGTTTTCTTGCGGTCCTGGTCGAAGAAGAATTTCGCATCGGCCAAGCGAGGCCTTACGACACGCTCGTTGCCTTGCACGATCGCGCTCGGGTCTTCCGGCCGGATGTTGCTGACGACGAGGAACTTGTTCGTCAACGCGCCGTCCGCATCGAGCAGCGGAAAGTACTTCTGGTTGACCTTCATCGTCAGGATCAGGCACTCGCTCGGCACGGCGAGAAACTCTTGCTCGAACTGGCAGAGCAGCACGTTCGGCCGCTCAACCAGCGCCGTGACTTCATCGAGCAGCGCGTCGTCGTCGATCGGCACGAGGCCGAGCGGTGCTGCGGCATGCTGCGGCATGCTGCAACTGGCGTGCGATGTCGGCGCGACGGTGGTCGAAGGCGGCGATCACTGCGCCTTGTTGTTCGAGTTGTTGCGCGTAGTGGTCGGCATCTTGCAGCACCACCGGGTTCATCTGCGCTTCGAAGCGGTGACCTTGGGTGTGGCGGCCCGACGTGAGGCCGAGCGCGGTGACAGCAATGACTTCGGCCCCGTGCAGTGCAACCAGACCATGCGCCGGGCGCACGAAGTTGACGCTGCTCCAGCCGTCTTCGACCTGGTAGCTCATGACTTTGGGGATCGGCAGCCTCGCAATCGCTTCATCGAGCGCGATCTGCAAGCCCGACGCCAGCATTGCGCCGTGTACGTCTGCCGTCCAGAACAATGTTTCACCACTGCCAACCCAAAGGCCTTGCGCAGGCTCATCTTTAGCGCGGCTAACCGGTCCGGCTTGATCAGCAGAAACACCCAAAGAAGCGAGGCGCTTGGAGAGAGCTTGCGTAGGACGATCGTGCGCATCGAGCCCCACGCTTGTTGGCATGAGTTTGTGCGTTCTCTTGAAGTCTTGTGCCTGCGCCAGCACAGCGCTGATGTGCATGGCCAGGCGGCGCGGTGTGGCGTAGGCGGTGACGGCCGAATGGTTGGTGGCGAGGCCCTGCGCCGTGAGGCTCGCGGCGAGCGTGGCCGCGAAAGCATCGCCGAGTTTCTTCAACGACTTCGGCGGCAGCTCTTCGACGAAGAGTTCGACGAGCAGGCTTTTGGTTGAGCTCATGCGGCCTTTTTCGCCAAAGCAGCCTGCACTTCCTCGGCCCAAGCCTTCGGCGCCATCGGAAAACCCAAGCGCGCGCGGCTGTCGAGATAACTCTTCGCCACCGCACGCGCCAGCACGCGAATGCGCCCGATGTAGGCCGCGCGCTCGGTGACGCTGATCGCACCGCGCGCGTCGAGCAGGTTGAAGCAGTGACCGCACTTGAGCAACTGCTCGTAGGCCGGCAGCGCGAGCTGCTGCTCCATCAGGTGCTTGCTCTGCTTCTCGTGCGCGGCGAAGGCAGTGAACAGGAACTCGGCATCGCTGTGCTCGAAGTTGTAGGTGCTCTGCTCGACTTCGTTCTGGTGGTACACGTCGCGATAGGTCAGGCCTTCGGTCCACGTCAGGTCGTACACGTTGTCCACGCCCTGCAGGTACATCGCCAGCCGCTCCAAGCCGTAGGTGATCTCACCGGTGATCGGCTTGCAGTCGATGCCGCCGACCTGTTGGAAGTAGGTGAACTGCGTCACTTCCATGCCGTTCAACCAGACCTCCCAGCCCAAGCCCCAACAGCCGAGCGTCGGGTTCTCCCAATCGTCTTCGACGAAGCGCGCGTCGTTTGTCTTCAGGTCAAAGCCGAGGTATTCGAGCGAGCCGAGGTAAAGCTCGAGGATGGCGGACGGCGCGGGCTTCAACACCACCTGGTACTGGTAGTAATGCTGCAAGCGATTCGGGTTGTTGCCGTAGCGGCCGTCTTTGGGGCGGCGGCTGGGCTGCACATAGGCCGCCTTCCACGGCTCGGGGCCGAGGGCGCGAAGGAAAGTAGCGGTGTGGCTGGTGCCGGCGCCGACCTCCATGTCGTACGGCTGCAGGAGCGCGCAACCCTGTTGTGCCCAGTAGTCCTGGAGTTTGAGAATGATGTTCTGGAAGGTCAGCATGGCGGCATCGATTCTACGGAGCGGGTCGTTGCCAACGGCCACAGATGGCCGTCAACACCGCCGCCAGCGCGATGAGCGGCCACAGGCCGAAGGCCTCGGCCCAGCTGGCAAACGGCGTCACGCCGTTACGGCCCTCGACCTCGGCTTGCAGCACACCGCGCTCGGACCACTTCATCTGCGCCGTGACCACGCCGCGATGGTCGATCGCCGCCGTCGCGCCGGTGTTGGTGGCGCGGATCATCGGCCGCTGCAGCTCCAGGCTGCGCAGGCGCGAGATGTTCAGGTGCTGCGTCAGTGCAATCGTGTCGCCGAACCAGCCCATGTTGCTGATGTTGGCCAGGATCGTCGGCGCGCTCGCGGCATCGCCGAATCGGCGCGCCAGTTCTTCGCCGAACAGGTCTTCGTAGCAGATGTTCGGGGCGATGCGCTGGCCGGCGAAGGCGAACGAGGGCGGCACCCGCGGCCCGCGCGCGAAGTTGCCGAGCGGGATGTTCATCATGTCGGTGAACCAGCGAAAACCGTCCGGGATGAACTCGCCGAACGGCACCAGATGCTGCTTGTCGTAGCGGTAGAAGGGCTGCGGTGCGTCCTTCGACAGACCTGCCACCGAGTTCGTGTAGCCGCTGTCGTAGTCGCCCAGCGGCAGGCCGATCAGGGCACCGCGCTCGCCTCGACGAAACGGCTCGGTGAAGCGCTGCCAGCCGTCGTCGCCTAGCTGCTCGGGCAGCAGCGGGATCGCGGTTTCCGGCGCGACGACCAACGGCCCTGTTGCGGTGCCCAGCGTCTTGCCGAGCCACTCCAGCGTTTCGGGCTGGAACTGCGGCACGAACTTTTCGTTCTGCGGCACGTTGGTCTGCACGAGCGTGACGCCGATGCGGCCGGCGCTCGTCGTGAAGTCGCGTTGCAGCAGCAGCGGCGCGGTGAAGACGAGCGCTGCGACGCTTGCACCGGCAAGCAGCTGCCGCTTGGAGCCGACGCAAAACGCCAGCAACGCCGACAGTGCCGCCACCACGAAGCCGATGCCGTACACGCCGACCCACGGCGCCGCCGCCGCCAGCGGCGCATCGACCTGGCCATAGCCGGTGGCCACCCACGGGAAGCCGGTGAAGATGAGACCGCGGGCCAACTCGGCGGCGAGCCAGCACGCGCCGAAAAGCATCGCGTCGGTCAAGGCGTTGCCGCGCCTCAGCCGCGCCACCAGCGCCATCGCCGCCGCGAGGTAGAGCGACAGCGCGCCGGCCAACGCCAGCACGGCCAGCGCCGCCAGCGGCGCCGGCAGGCCGCCGTAGCGGTGCATGCTGATGAACAGCCACCAGGTGCCGGCCGCCAGCCACGCCGTGCCGAAGGCCCAGCCGAGCAGCGCGGCGCGGCGCGGGCTGACGCGCGAGACACCCCAGGCGAGCAGGCCGATGCAGGCGAACTGCAACCACCAGGCCTGCGTGTGCACGAAGCCGAGGCTGAAGGCGGCGCCCAATGCGGCCGCGATGGCCGTGTCGAGCGCGACGGCCCGCGCTCGGTCAGTCGGCATCGGAGGCTGAGTCGCCTTGAGCGTCGGTGGCCAGACGCGAAACGCGGAACCAGCGCACCGCGCCGCCGCGCGTCAGCATCACCGAAAAGCGCAGGCCGCCGGTGTCCACCGCTTCGCCGCGGCGCGGCACGCGGTTGAACTCGTGGGCGACGAGGCCGCCGATGGTGTCGAACTCGGCCTCGGAGAACGTCGTGCCGAAGGCCTCGTTGACCGAAGCAATCGGCGCGTCGCCGGCGACGCGGTGCGTGCCGTCGGCCAGCGTGTAGACGCTGCTGTCGCGGTCGGCCTCGTCGAACTCGTCTTCGATCTCGCCGACGATTTCTTCGAGCACGTCTTCGATCGTGATCAGCCCGGCGGTGTTGCCGAACTCGTCGATGACGATCGCCAGGTGGTTGCGGTTGCTGCGGAAGTCGCGCAGCAATTCGTTCAGTCGCTTGCTCTCGGGCACGAAGACCGCCGGCCGCAGCAGCGTGCGCAGGTTCAGCTCCGGCGCGCGCTGCAGCTTGAGCAGATCTTTGGCCAAGAGGATGCCGATGACGTTGTCGCGCTTGTCCTGGTACACCGGGAAGCGCGAGTGGCCGGTGTCGATGATGACTTCGAGCTGCTCGTCGTACGGCGAGTCGATGTCGAGCAGGTCCATTCGCGGCGCTGCCACCATGACGTCGCCGGCCGTCATGTCGGCCATGCGGATCACGCCTTCCAGCATCGAGCGGCTCTCGGGGTCGATCAGCTCGCGCTGTTCGGCATCCGCCAGGGTCTCGATCAGCTCGTCCTTGCTGTCCGGGCCGGGGACGATGAACTCGACCAGCCGCTCGAAGAAGCTGCGCTTGTCGGCGGCGTGAGGGGCGCGGGTAGGGTGTGGGTCGGACACTGCGGCGGTGTCGGGTAAGACGGGGGAGAGAGAATACCTGAGCTTGTTTCGCCAGCAGCAGGCTCCATCTGCGGCCCTCCAACGAATCCGGATCACCACGCCATGTCGCAAGGACTCATCCCCGCCACCATCCTCACCGGCTTCCTCGGCTCGGGCAAGACGACGCTGTTGAAGCGCGTGCTCTCCGAGAACCACGGCCACAAGATCGCCGTCATCGAGAACGAGTTCGGCGAAGAGAACATCGACAACGAGATCCTGGTCGACGACGCCGGAAAAGAGCAGATCCTGCAGCTCTCCAACGGCTGCGTCTGCTGCACGATCCGCGAGGACCTGCGCTCGACGCTGACGACGCTGGCCGAGAAAAAGCGCAAGGGCGAACTCGACTTCGATCGGGTCGTCATCGAAACCACCGGTCTGGCCGACCCCGGCCCGGTGGCGCAGACCTTCTTCATGGACGACGAGATCGCCGAAAGCTACCTGCTCGATTCGATCCTGACCCTTGTCGATGCCAAGCATGCCGACGGCCAGCTCGACAGCCGCCAGGAGGCGCGCCGGCAGATCGGCTTTGCCGACCAGATCTTCATCAGCAAGACCGACATCGCCGATGCGGCCACCGTCGATAAGCTGGTTCACCGCATCAAGCACATGAACCCGCGCGCGCCGCAACGCAAGGTGCATTTCGGCGCGGTGCCGATCGCCGAGGTGTTCGACCTGCGCGGCTTCAACTTGAACGCCAAGCTGGAGATCGACCCTGATTTCCTCAGCGAAGACGGCCACGCCCATCACGATGACGGCCATGCTCATGACCACGCCGAGCATGACCACGAGCATGGTGAACACTGCGACCATCCGCACCACCACGCGCACGACGACGACGTCAAATCCTTCGTCTTCCGCTCCGACAAGGCCTTCAACCCGGCCAAGCTCGAGGACTTTCTCGGCGCGATCGTGCAGGTCTATGGCCCGAAAATGCTGCGCTATAAGGGCGTGCTGAACATGAAGGGCAGCGAGCGCAAGGTCATCTTTCAGGGCGTGCACCAGCTGATGGGCAGCGATCTCGGCCCAAAGTGGGCGCCAGGCGAGAAGAAGCAGAGCAAGATGGTGTTCATCGGCATCGACTTGCCCAAAGACATCCTTTTGCAGGGGCTGGAGCAATGCCTGGTTTGAACTGACCGCATCTGCGGCGCCGGTCGCCGCGGATCGAGATTGCTGGCCTGTTGGTCACTTCATCACGTCGCTACAATCCGCGCGCCTCAGATTCCCGCCCCAAGGTGCCCCATGCGCTCGGGCAGCGGGTATAAAGCCCGATCGAGGAGATGACAGTGACCAAAGCCCCGGCCAAGCGCGCAGCCCCTGCCAAAAAGAAGGCGATCAAAGCCAGCGCAGCCCCGCACAAGGCACCCGCCAAGAAGCCGGCCAAGCCGGTCGCGAAGGCTGAAAAGAAATCCGTGGTCAAACCGGCAGCCAAGGCGGCGAAGAAACCTGTTGCCAAGCCTGCGGCGAAAGCGCCGGATCCTCCTGTCAAGAAGCCGGTAGCCAAGCCGGTAGCTGCTTCTGCCAAAACCGTCGCGAACAAATCCGTCGCTCACGCTCCCAAAAATGCACCTGTGACCAAAACCAATTCTTCAAGCGACGCCAAACCCGCAGCCAAGGCGCCGGCCAAGGCCTCCGTCAAGGCCTCCGGCCAACCCGTGCTGAACCAGCCGCCGCCACGCGCGCCGACGCGCACCGTGCGCAGCAATGTCCATGTCTCGGTGCCGGTGCCCGACCCGGTGCAGGTCAGCCGCTTTGCCGACCGCTTTGCGCCGACGCGCCCGCCGGCGCGCCAGGTCGCCATGGACCCGCCGGTGCGCGCGCCGGTGAAGTTCGACCCGAAGCTGGTCAATGCCTGGAAAGGCAAGGCCGGGCGCGACCTGACCGAGCCCGAACTGCTGGCGATGCCTGAAGCCGAGTACATGAACGAGAAACAGCTCGAGTTTTTCCGCGTGCGCCTGACGGCGCTGAAGGACGACCTGTTGTCCAACGCCGGCGAGACCACCGAGCACCTGCGCGAAGACACGTCGATCGTGCCCGACCCGGCCGACCGGGCGACGATCGAGGAAGAGCACGCCCTCGAGCTGCGCACGCGCGACCGCGAGCGCAAGCTGTTGAAGAAGATCTCGCAATCGCTGGGCCGCATCGAAGCTGGCGACTATGGCTACTGCGACGAGACGGGTGAGCCGATCGGTCTGGCGCGCCTGATGGCGCGGCCGACCGCGACCCTCTCGTTGGAAGCTCAGCAGCGCCGCGAGATGAAACAGAAGATGTTCGGTGATTGATGGCCCACCCCCGAAGCGCCTGCGGCGCTGCCTCCTCAAGGGGGCGGCGCCAGCGGCCCGGCAAAGCCGGTTCCGCGGCGCCCGCTTGGTTGGGGTTGTGCATCACGACGGTCCGCTGATGGAATCTACACTCGCGTATGTCTGACAACGTCCCTCCGAAAGACGGCGAGAGCTTCTTCCGCAAGGTGGTGCGTTTCGTGGCCAATCCGGCCACCGACTGGGCCGACCTGAACTCGCGCCAGGACGGCGACGGTCGCGAGCTCGATCTCGAGAAGTCCGAGTTGAAGGCGATGATCGAGCGCAAGAAGCGCAACGACTTCGTCCGCAAGCGCGAATTCGACATGCTGCGCAAGGTGCGCCGCGAAGGCCTGTCGCCGGAACAACTGGCAGCAATGGCCGGCACGTCGCGCATCGACTCCGAGTCCAAGGGCGACGGCAACCCGCTGCGCCAGAACGACAGCGCGGTCAAGGCCAAGATCGACGAGATCGAGCAGCAGATGGTCGGCGACATGGGCAGCCATGCGCCGGCGCAGGCGCAGGCCCGCCGTGCCCCGGCCGCGGCGCCGGCCGACGCGGCGCCGACCGAGCGCCAGCCCTTCAGCCAGACGACGACGCGCCCCGGCGTGATGGCGCCCAGCAACGATGGTGTCAGCTCCAGAGCGCCGCTCAACTTTTCTCCGTCCGACAGCGTGTCGCCGCGAACGCCGGCTGCCGCGCGCCCGGCGCCGGCTCCTGCCGCAGCCAAGGCGGCCGCGCCGCGCGGCGTGTCCGTGTCGTTGGGCGGGCTGCAAGGCCAGGCTTCGAGCGATTTCGCCAGCCCGTTCGCCGTCGAGGTCAGCGAGGTCGTGCACGATCCCGAACTCGACGAACCGGTGATCGCCTTCGCCAACGCCGACTTCGAGACCTGCGAGCAAACGCTGTCGTCGCTGACGCGCATCGGCGGTGCGCGCGCGCAGCACGCCGAAACCTGGCTGGTGCTGTTCGACCTGTACCGTGCCACCGGCCAGCAGCCCAAGTTCGAGAGCCTGGCGCTCGACTACGCGCAGCAGTTCGGCTGGTCGGCGCCGCAGTGGTTCTCGCTGCCCAAGCTGGTGGCCGAATCGGCCAGCCAGGACAAGCCGGCGCAGCGGCGCAGCGCCGGCGAGATCGGCTGGATCTGCCCCGAGGTGCTCGATATCGACGCCGTGGCGCGCCTGCGCTCGACGACGCTGCAACTGCCGCTGCCCTGGGTTTTCGACTGGAGCGCGCTGCGCACGATCGACCCGGAAGCGGCGACACACCTGTCCGACCTGTTCCGCCTCTGGTCCGGCGACACGCTCGACATGCGCTGGCTGTCGGGCGACAACTTCCTCGCCGTGCTGTCCGATGCCGCGCCCACCGGCGTGCGCGACGCCGACCCGGCGTACTGGGTCTTGCGCCTGGACGCGCTGCGCATGGCCAACCGGCCCGATCAGTTCGACGAAGCGGCGATCGACTACTGCGTCACCTACGAAGTTTCGCCGCCGTCGTGGGAGCGCGTGCGCTGCCAGGTGCGCATCGGCGGCACGGGGTTGTCGACGCAGTCGCCGCCGCTGTCGCAGGTCAGCGACGTGGCGACGAGCTTCATCGAGTCCGGCGTCGACGATGCGCCGGGCCAAGTCGAGATGGCCACGGTGGAGCTCTCGGGCCAGCTCGTCGGCGACATCGGCGCCACGCTCGAGCAGCTGAACTCGCAGCTCGGTTCGTCGGCGATGGTCAACGTCGCCTGCAACAAGCTGATCCGCGTCGATTTCGTCGCCGCCGGCGATCTGTTGAACTGGGTGCTGGCCAAGCGCGGCGAGAACCGCAGCGTCACCTTCGCCGATGCGCACCGGCTGGTGGCGCTGTTCTTCGGCGCGATGGGCATCAACGAGAACGCCAAAGTCCAGATTCGGAATGTTTGACCACCCCGGAGTGGCTGCGCCGCTGCCGCTCAAGGGGCGGCGCCAGCGGCCCGGCAAAGCCGGTTCAGCGGCGCCCGCTTGAACTTCATCCACCGGCCTCCAGATCGTTTGAATGGATTCCACTTTTCACGGCACGACGATCCTGTCCGTGCGCCGCAACGGCATCGTGGCGCTCGGCGGCGACGGTCAGGTGACGTTGGGCAACATCGTCGTCAAGGCCACGGCACGCAAGGTGCGCAAGATCCACCATGACCGTGTGCTCGCCGGCTTTGCCGGGGCCACGGCCGACGCCTTCACGCTCTTCGAGCGCTTCGAGGCCAAGCTCGAAAAGCACCAGGGCCACTTGCTGCGCGCTGCCGTCGAGTTGACGAAAGATTGGCGCACTGACCGCGTGCTGCGTCGCCTGGAAGCCATGCTCGCCGTCGCCGACAAGGAACATTCGCTGATCGTCACCGGCAACGGCGACGTGCTCGAACCCGAGCTCGGCATCGTCTCCATCGGCTCGGGCGGCGCTTACGCGCAGGCCGCGGCGCGGGCGCTGCTCGAACACAGTGCGCTGTCGGCGCCGGAGATCGTCAAGCAGTCGCTGCAGATCGCAGGCGAGCTGTGCATCTACACGAACGATCAGCACACGATCGAGGTTTTAGAGTGAGCTCGATGACGCCCAAGGAGATCGTCTCCGAACTCGATCGCCACATCGTCGGCCAGGCCGATGCCAAACGCGCCGTCGCGATCGCCTTGCGCAACCGCTGGCGGCGCCAGCAGGTGGATGAGAAGCTGCGCGGCGAGATCACGCCGAAGAACATCCTGATGATCGGCCCCACGGGCGTCGGCAAGACCGAGATCGCGCGCCGCCTGGCCAAGCTCGCCGATGCGCCGTTCATCAAGGTGGAGGCGACCAAGTTCACCGAGGTCGGCTATGTCGGCAAGGATGTCGATTCGATCATCCGCGATCTGGTCGATGCGGCCGTGAAGCAAGAGCGCGAGCAGCAGATGAAGACGCGCCGCCGCCAGGCGCAGGACGCGGCCGAAGACCGCATCCTCGACATCCTGGTGGCGCCTGCCCGGGACGCGCGCGTGGGTTTTGCCGACGACGCGCCGCCCGCCGCCGACAACACCGCGCGCCAGGTCATGCGCAAGCGCCTGCGCGAAGGCGCGCTCGACGACAAGACGGTCGATGTCGAACTCGACGCGCCGAAGCAAGCGCTCGAAGTGCTCGGCCCGCAGGGCATGGAAGAGATGGCCGAGCAGTTGAAGGGCCTGTTCTCGCAGATGGGCGGCGGCAAGAAGAAGACGCGCAAGCTGCAGATCGGCGAGGCGATGAAGCTGCTGACCGACGAAGAGGCCGCCAAGCTCGTCAACGAAGACGAAATTCGTGCGTCCGCGCTGGCCAACGCGGAAGGCAATGGCATCGTCTTCATCGACGAGATCGACAAGGTGGCGACACGTTCGGAGACAAGTGGCGCCGACGTCAGCCGCCAGGGCGTGCAGCGCGATCTGCTGCCGCTGGTCGAGGGCACGACGGTCAGCACCAAGTACGGGCCGGTGAAGACCGACCACATCCTGTTCATCGCCTCGGGCGCGTTTCACTTCGCCAAGCCGAGCGATCTGATTCCCGAACTGCAAGGCCGTTTGCCGATCCGCGTCGAGCTGGCATCACTCACCGTCGATGATTTTGAAGCGATCCTGAAGAGCACGCAGGCCAGCCTCGTCAAGCAGTACCAGGCGCTGCTGGCCACCGAAGGCGTGACGCTCGAATTGAACGACGGGGCGATCCGCCGCATCGCGCAGATCGCGTTCGAGGTCAACGAGCGCACCGAGAACATCGGCGCCCGCCGCTTGGCGACGGTGATGGAGCGGCTGCTCGAAGAGATCAGCTTCGACGCGCCCGAGCGTGGCGGCAGCACGGTGAGCCTGGGTGCAGAGCAGGTCGATGCGAAGCTCGCCGCGTTGGCTGCCAACGAAGATTTGTCGCGTTACGTGCTCTGACTTTGCTCCCTCTCCCGCTGCGGGGGAGAGGGAGCAACACCGCTCAGGCCAGATCGCCGAAGCCCGTGTCGTGCTCTTCCTGCAGTGCCAGCAGCCCGTCGAAGATCAGCGAGTCGATCGTCTCGAACGCGAGTTCGGTGATCGGCGCCATCTTCACCGCGGCGCCGCCGGTCATCAGGCACAACGGCAGGGCGCCGCCGCTGCGTCGGACCAGACGCCGGTGAATGCGCTCGATGGCGCCGGCCAACGCATGCGCGCCGCCGCTCATCAGCGCGTCGCTGGTGTTGGTCGGAAAGTCTTCGACCTCGCCGGTGGGCACGCGCAGGCCGGCGGTGCCCTGTTCGAGCGCGCGCAGCATCAGGCCGAAGCCGGGCAGGATCAGGCCGCCGAGGAAGCGGCCCTCGGCGTCGAGTGAATCGACCGTGACCGCGGTACCGACCATCACCACGAGCGCAGGACGGGGCGTGCCATCGCGTTGCAGCAC
>JANNJX010000622.1:0-3662 GCA_031396005.1 Burkholderiales bacterium | reverse complement strand
CCAGACGCTGCCGGTGACCATGATCGTGTACAGCAGCGCGGTCTTGACGACGAAGGAGACGCTGGCCGCGAACAGCCCGTCGCCGGTGGCGAGGTAGCGCAGCACGAAATACAGGCTGACCGCGCAGGCGATGAACTGCACCGGAGCCAGCACACCCTGCACTGTCGTCCACGCCGACGCGTCGCGCCGCTGGCGCTCCTCGGCGGAGTACAGCGGGGTGTGTCGTCCGGTGGCTGGCTTGGTCATCGAGTGGGCCCGCAGCGAAGTCATGAAGCAGCGCGCTCCTGTTGTTGCCCGCAGACTAGATCGCCCCGGACAAAGTGTCAATCGAGATGGACGTAAACATCGCTTGACAGATCGGCGTCTGTTTTCGATCATTGGCTTCATCTGTCGAGCCCGGTGCATGACAAGCGATGTGCAATGTGGGTGCGGCGCAAGGAAGCAGAGATGCAATACCGGATTGCCCTGATGTCCAAGACATTTATGCAGCGCAGCGCGACCACCTACGCAGTGCGCCAGGGGGGAAAACCCCGTCACGATGTTCAAGACACACGAGCCTTCGAGGAGTACAACCCATGAGCGCCGTTTCCGAGCAAGTGCAGTTTCCGAGACTCCACCAGCGGGAGCACCGGGTCGGTTCACGGCGCGCGTTGAAGTTCATAACGCCCGTCGTTCGCTGGCCCGCAAAGCCGGCGGCGAACGAGGATCAGGAGACGCAGTACATGTCGTCCGGTTCTTCGAGGGACCACTCGCGAGAGGAGTGCGAGTCCCTGCCGTCCAGTTGGGCCGCTGCGAGCGCATCGCACGGTTCGGCATGGGCCACACCCTTGGCCGAGCGTTCGGACGCCAAGGCTCGCCTGTCCAGGCTGGCCAAGGCGCTCGAATCCGACGTCATCCCGCGCCTGGTCGGCGCGCATGGCAAACAGCCGCGTGCGGCGGTGCACCTGGAGCCGCGCGAGATCGAGGGTTTTGTCAGTCTGTTGCGCAACGGCACCGACGCCGAATTGGCTGCTGCCGTGGCGGCGACACACCGCCGTGGCTTGCCTGTCGAAGCCATCTTCCTCGAGTTGTTCGCACCTGCGGCACGCCACCTGGGCGAGTTGTGGATCGCCGACCGCTGCGACTTCTCCACCGTGACCATCAGCCTGGGCCGCTTGCAGCGTCTGCTGCGCGAGTGGAGCCCGGCCTTCGGCACCGAGGTCGACCACCCCGCCAACGGCCGCCGCATCTTGCTGGCGCAGCACACGGAAGAGCAGCACAGCTTTGGCCTGTCGATGGTGGCGGAGTTCTTCCGCCGCGCCGGCTGGGAGGTGTTGGGCGGCGTCGGCGGCGCGGTGCCTGACCCGTCGGCGCAGGTCTCGCGTGAGTGGTTTGACGCGGTCGGCTTCTCGATCGGCAGCGAAACGCGGATAGACTGGTTGAAGGAGCGAATCGCCCAGGTGCGCAAGGTCACGCGCAACCGCTCGGTGGTCGTGCTGGTGGGAGGGCCGTTGTTCGTGATGCAACCCGAGTGGGCCCAGTCCGTGGGGGCCGACGCGTCGGGGCACGACGGTGGTCAGGCGCCGAAGTTGGCGGAGGATCTTCTCGCAACACACCTCGTGCGACGCTGACCTGCCCTGAGCGTTAGCTCAGTCTCAGGACTCACGAGGAACCGACCGATGAACCCGGTGGCCCGCCAGCGCCGCGCCCTGCACACGTTTTTTCGCCGCCGTCATCGCCGTACCGACAGCATTTCGCAACACCCGCAGCCCCGCGCGACATGAGCCGGGGCGCAAAAGGCACGACCGCGGAGGCGCCGCTGCTGCCTCGCGAACTCGACGCCGCGCAAGCCCAACGCCTGATCGACGCTGCCGGCGACATCGCCCTGATTCTCGACGGCGACGGTACCGTGCTCGATGTTCGCGCACACGACCGTGCGCTGCTGAAGACCGCCAGGCGAGCCTGGGTCGGCAAGGCCTGGGCCGACACCGTCCATGCCGACAGCCGCGACAAGGTGGCTGACCTGCTGGCGCGCGCGCTGGCCGACGAGCCTGCGGCGCCGCGGCAGATCAACCACCCGGCCGTGTCGGGCCCTGATTTGCCGGTGCTCTACGCCACCGTGCGCGTGGCCGGCACGTCACGCGGGCCCCACGCGGCCGTGCGCGTGCTGGCGCTGGGCCGCGACCTGCGCGACAACCTCACGCTGCAGCGCCGCCTGGTCGACGCCCAGCAGACGATGGAGCGCGACTACTGGCGCTTTCGCGAAGCCGAGACGCGCTACCGCAATCTGTTCCAGGCCTCGGCCGAGGCGGTGCTGATGGCCGACGGCGCGACGCTGCGCATCGTCGAAGCCAACCCGGCCGCGCTCGCCCTGCTGTCCGGCGGCGCACGAGCGCAGGCCGGCCACAAGGCGCCCAAGATCATCGGCGCCCCGCTGGCCTCGCTGTTTGCCGCAGCGGCCGCCGAGCCGTTGTCCGCGGCCATCGCGGCCGCACGCAGCCTGGGCAAACACGAGCGGCTGGCGGTCACGCTGGCCGCCAGCCAGCTCGGCGTGGCGGTGGCTCTGGCCTCGTTCCGCCAGGAGCAGGCGTCGTTTCTGCTTGTGCGCCTGGCGCCGCTGGCGCCGGCCGAAAACAAGCGTGTCAAAGGTGACGCGGGGGCCGAGGGCCGGGCGCCGGCGTCCGCAGGTTTCGAGTCGGCCTTCGTGCGCAGTGCCGCCGATGCGCTGGCCTTCACCGACGGCGCGGGCCGCGTGGTTGCGGTCAATCGCGCTTTTGCCCGTTTGGCGCAGTTGTCGAGTGAAGAGCAGGCGCGCGGCGAGCCGCTCGACCGCTGGCTGGGGCGCACCGGCGTCGAGATGTCGGTGCTGCTGGCCAACCTGCGCGACAGCGGCGCCGCCGGCCTGTTTTCCACCGAGCTGCGCGGCGTGCTCGGCCAAGTGACCGACGTCGAGATCGCCGCGTCGGCGCTCGATGCGGCGGGCGGCCCTGCGGCATCCGACGAGGCAGCCTTTGCCTTCGCTGTGCGCGATGTCGGCCGCCGCCTCGCGCCCAGCGAGCAGGCGTTGCCGACCAAGGTGCCGGCCTCGGTGGCGCAACTCACCGAACTCGTCGGCCGCGTGCCGCTGAAGCAGATCGTGGCCGAAACCAGCGACCTGATCGAGCGCCTGTCGATCGAGACCGCGCTGACGATGACCAAGGACAACCGCGCCATGGCAGCGCAACTGCTCGGTCTGTCGCGGCAGAGCCTGTACGTCAAGCTGCGTCGCTTCGGCATGGGCGGGCTCGAACAGAGCGACGCCGAACTTCACTGACCACCCCCGAAGCGGCTTCGCCGCCTCCCCCTCAAGGTGGCACCGCCAGCGGCCTGGCAGAGCCAGATCCGCGGCGGTCGCTTGGGAAGACCGGCGACTCAAGGTGTAAATCTTAGTTGACGTTTTAAAGTGTCAGGCGCAACATGCGCCGATGACCCTGCCTGCGCCATCAGCGGTCGCCGAACTGCTCAAGCCCATCACCTGGTTCCCGCCGATGTGGGCCTTTGCCTGCGGCGCGGTGGCTTCGGGCGCGTCGGCGGATGGGCGGTTGTGGCTGGTCGCCGCAGGGGTGCTGCTCGCCGGGCCGCTGGTCTGCGCCACCAGCCAGGCCGTCAACGACTGGTTCGACCGCGAGGTCGATGCGATCAAC
>JANNJX010000579.1:0-7034 GCA_031396005.1 Burkholderiales bacterium | reverse complement strand
CCTTTCACATCAGCACCGGCGGCGCGACCTACTTCAACACGACGCCGCTCGGCCGCGCCGTCACCGGCACCGCGCTGGTGATCGCGATGCGCGAGGACGGCGTCGACATCTGGGGCGACGGCAGCACCTACAAAGGCAACGACATCGAGCGCTTCTACCGCTACGGCCTGCTCGCGAACCCGAAGCTGCGCATCTACAAGCCGTGGCTCGACCAGACCTTCATCGACGAGCTCGGCGGCCGCAAGGAGATGAGCGAGTTTCTGATCGCCAATGGCTTTGACTACAAGATGAGCGTCGAGAAAGCGTATTCGACCGACTCGAACATGCTCGGCGCGACGCATGAAGCCAAAGACCTCGAGCACCTGAGCGCCAGCCTGCACATCGTCAAGCCGATCATGGGCGTGGCATTCTGGCGCGAGGACGTGGCGGTGAAAGCCGAGCAAGTCAGCGTCCGGTTCGAAGACGGCGTGCCGGTGGCGCTCAATGGCCAGACCTTCGCCAACGCCGTCGCGCTGTTCGAAGAAGCCAACCGCATCGGCGGCCGTCACGGCCTGGGCGTGTGCGACCAGATCGAGAACCGCATCATCGAGGCCAAGAGCCGCGGCATCTACGAGGCGCCGGGCATGGCGCTGCTGCACATCGCGTACGAGCGCCTGGTTACCGGCATCCACAACGAGGACACGATCGAGCAGTACCGCAGCAATGGCCGGCGCCTGGGCAAGCTGCTCTACCACGGCCGCTGGTTCGACCCGCAGGCGCTGATGCTGCGCGAGACGGCGCAGCGCTGGGTCGCGCGCGCGATCACCGGCGAGGTGACGTTGGAACTCCGCCGCGGCAACGACTACACGCTGATGAACACCGAGAGCCCCAACCTCACCTACCACCCCGAGCGCTTGACAATGGAAAGCGGCGCTGGTTCGTTCACCGCTGCCGACCGCATAGGCCAGCTCTCGATGCGCAACCTCGACATCGACGACACGCGCGACAAGCTCGGCGTGTACTCGCGCGCCGGCCTGCTGGGCGCGGACAGCGGCAACGACATCCCCCTCCTCTCCAAAGACTGAAAGAAAGCAAGAAAACATGTTGGACGAACAAGACCAAGGCACGCGCATCGGCGTCGGCGTCGCGCCCGAGCGCGCGGTGTTGCGCAAGCCCGAATCGACGACCGGCGACGGCAGCAACCAGGAAGCGCGCCGCGTCGAGGTTCGCATCGTCGATTGAAGGTTTAGTGGCTCTTTCGGGCGATGCGCAGGGTTCGCCGCCCGATCAGACTGACGGCTCTCCTCACCGAAAAGCCGTCATCATGAAAATCACCCCCACCCACCTGCCCGGCCTGCGCGCCGCATTGATCCGCCGTTTCAGCGCCTGCGTCGACGCGATCTGGCGCATTCCGGCCTGGCATGGCGTCACCGTCGTCATGGCCTGTGCGGCCGCCGCCATGGTCGCGCTGGCTCCGACGCCGCTGCTGGCGTGACGACACTTCGTCGCCGCGACGGCACGGCTCGTCGTCGCCCTCGCCCGACCCCCGCTGCAGCCGCGATTGCCGTGGCCCGCGCCGGAGCCTGTTCGTCCGAAGCCCGCAACGCGCGGGATCGCGCAGAATTCAGCCTCGCCTGCCACCCTTGCTCGCAAGTCCTTGCTGAACTTCGCCCGCACCAAGATCCAGCCCCCACGCGCGCGGCCCGGGGCCTTGCTGCAGCGCCCGGCGTTGCAGCACCGGCTGGTGCAAGCGCTCGGCACGATGCCGCTGGTGCTGGTCTGCGCCACGGCCGGCTTCGGCAAGACCTCGGCGCTGACGCAGGCCATCGAGCAGCTGCGGACTTCCGATGAAGGCACGGCCGTCGCCTGGGTCGGCTGCGACGAAGGCGACACGCCGCTGCAGCTCTTCAGCTGCCTGGTCGCCGCGCTCGAGCCGTTCGACCTGCCGTGGCGCGCGGCGCCCGACTCGCTGATCTCGGCCGCGCTCTCCGGCAACGGCAGCGAAGAGGCGCCACGCAAGGCGCTGCGGGCGATGGTCACCGAGCTGATCAACGCGCTCGATGCTGCCGATGTGGCGCACGGCTTGATCGTGGTCGACGACCTGCACCGCATCGACCACCCGGCGGTGTTTCAGTTTCTCGACCTGCTGCTCGAACGTTTCACGCCGCGCTGGAAGATGGCGATCGCGACACGCCACGAGCCGCCGATCGCGTTGGCGCGCTACCGCGCGCGCGGTGAGATCGCCGAATTCCGTCTGCACGACTTGCGCTTCGACGCCGCCCAGGCGCGCACGCTGGCCACGCAGTCGGGCCTCGACAACGACGTCGCCGATGCGCTGTGCGAACGCACGCAGGGCTGGCCCGCGGGGCTGCAACTGGCGTTGCGCGTGCTGCGCGGCACGAACGCGAGTGCCGGCGGCGCCACGCTGGCCGGCCACGCGGCACTGATCGACCGCCAGGTTTTCGACTTCCTGGCCACCGAGGTGCTGGACCGCCTGCCGCACGGCTTGCGCGAATTCCTGATCACCACTTCGGTGCTGCCCGAGCTCACCGCCGGCCGCTGCGCCGCGTTGACTGGTGACACGCGTGCCGCCGAGCACCTCGACGCGATAGAACGAGCCGGCCTGTTCGTGACCACAATGCCCGAGCCGGAACCGACGCTGCGCCTGCACGACCTGCTGCGCGACGCGCTCGAACACCGCCTGCTGCGCGAGCGCGCGGCCGACCTGCCGCGGTTGCTCGAGCGCGCCGCGAAGAGCGAGCCCGAGGGCGTGCGCCGCCTCGGCTACTGGCTGCGCGCCGAGCGCTGGGACGAAGCCGCGCGCGAGTTGCATCTGCAAACCTATGACCTACTCACCGCCAGCCAAACCGCCACCGTCGAGCGCTGGCTGGCGCGCTTTCCCGAGCCGCTGCAGCACAGCCAGCCCGACCTGCTGCTCGTGCGCACGCTGGTCAGCTGGATGCACTGGCGCTGGCGCGACATGATCGCTGCCGCGCAGGCTGCGGCTGAGCGCTTCGAGCAGCAATCCCGCCCGCTCGACGCGATAGCGGCACGCGCCTACGGCGTGCTGGCGCTGCGAGGCGGCGGGCAACGTGCGGCCAGCGATGCGCTGGCGCAGCAGTTGAACCGTGAAGTCAATGCCTTGCTCGCCGAACGCGCGCCCGAGATGCGCGCCGGCAAGCGCTGGGACGGCCACGAGCCGGGCATCATGGCCGCGCTGCTCGGCCGTGAATCTGTTGTCTGGGCCGCCTTCGACGACGCCCGCCTCGACGACCTGGCCGAACCCACCGAGCGCTCGATCGACCTGCTCGACCATGCCGCCGGCGTCGCACCCTTCTTCCAAATGCTGCCGCTGCCGGCCTACGTGGGCTTGCGCGGCATGCAGCCGGCATTGGCGCGTTACGTGCGCAAGGCGCGGCAGCGGCTGACCGCCGACGACGCGCACCTGGGCACGCTGGTGCAGGCCCTCGACGGCAGCCTGCGCGTCTGGGCGGGTGATGTCGCCGCAGGGCGCGCGCTGCTGCGCGAGGCTGCCGCCGAAGTGCGCTGGCACGACTTTCCGCTGCGCAGCACCGACCATGTCTATCCCTTCCTTTGCGTCGCCGATGTGCTGCTGGGCGACTTCGCCGCGCTGACCGACGACGCCGCGGTGCTGGAGCAGACGCTACTGCGCGCCTCCGAACTGCCCGACATCGGCCAGCGCGTGGCCAGCGAGCTGTTCTTCGTCGGCCGCTGGCTCTACGCCGGCGGGCAGGCCGCAGCGGCGCTGCGCGTCTGGCGCCTCGTCGCCGATTGGGACGACCCACGCACGCGGCCGTTGTGGCGCGTCCAGGTGAGCACGCTCCCCGCCTACGTGGCACTGGCCGAAGGCCGGCTGGTCGACGCCGAGCGCGGCTTCACCGCGGCGATCGAAGAACACAGGCAGCAGCTCGAGCTGCAGGGCCAGTGGACCGAGCTCAGCCTGCGTGGCGCCGATCTGCGCTGGCGCCTCGGCCGCACGGCCACCGAAGCCGCCGAGCTGCTGACGCCGCTGTTCGAACGCCACGCCAACGACGCCGACATCGCGTCGGTGCTGCTCGTCGGCCCCGACACCTTGCGCGCACTGGCCCAGGCGCCTTGGGGCAACGCGCTTTCGCTCGTGCAGCTGGCGGCATTGACCCGCTGGGCGGACCGCGCCGCCGCGCTGCGTCCCCAGCCGCAGCCGATCGAGGCTGTCACCGCAAACGCCAGCGTGCCTGACACCACACCCTCGGTGCTGTCGGAACGCGAAGCCGAAGTGCTGGCGCGTCTGGCTGCCGGCGACAGCAACAAACTGATCGCGCGCGCCTTCGACCTGTCGCCGCACACCGTCAAGCGGCATGTGGCCAACATCCTCGACAAGCTCGACCTGCGCTCGCGCGGCCAGGCCGCTGCCTGGTACCACGCGCGCCACGCCTGATGCGGCGCGTGTCGCAGGCGCGCCCAGCAGCCCTGGCCCGTTCGGGCCATCGCGCCAACGCCAGCGATGGCCCTTCTTGGCGATGCTGCACGACGTGCCAATCGGAACACTGGCGACATGCCCGGTGCATGGTGTGCCGGGCCCTCCTCAGGAACCGCCATGTCCGTCGCCACCACTTCCGCCCCCGCCGCCAAGACCGCCACCGCCCCGCGCTTCGACCTCTACGCCGGCATCCACAAAGCCCTGCGCCTGTTCATGAGCGACACGCTGACACGTGTCGGCCGGCTCGACCACGACGACCCGATTGACCTCAACGCCACGCTGGCGCAGCTGCAGACGCTGCTCGACGCCTGCCGCAGCCACGTTGCCAAGGAAAACAAGTTCGTCCACACCGCCATCGAGGCGCGCCGCCCGGGCACCACCGAGCGCATCGGCGGCGAGCATGCGGAGCACCTCGACGCGATCGCGGCGCTGGAGGCCGAAGTGATTGCGCTGCGCGCGCTGCCCACGGCCGGCGCCGGATTGCGCCTGTACCGCCACCTGGCGCGCTTCGTCGGCGAGAACTTCGAACACATGCACGTCGAAGAGTCGGAACACAACAGCGCGCTCTGGGCCGCCTACAGCGACGCGGAACTGCTCGAGATTCATCAGCGCATCCTGGCCTCGATCGAGCCGGCCGAGATGGCGCTGGTGCTGCGCTGGATGGTGCCGGCGATGACCCCGGCCGAGCGCGCCGCCATGCTCGGTGAGATGCAGATTCAGATCCCGCCCGAGGCCATGCGCGCCGTGCTCGACACCGTGCGCCCGCACCTTGACGACACCGCCTGGGGCAAGTTGGCGCGTGCGCTGCACATCCCGCCGGTGCCCGGCCTGGTGCAGCAATGAGGGCCCACCGTCTCTATCCGCTGCTCAGCATGCTGGCCCTGGCCAGCGTGCTGAACCTCGCGGCCAGCACCAGCGCCCAAGCCGCCGACAACATCCTGCACGACATGGCGATCACGTTCTTCGTCGACGAGTTCGTGCCGACGCTGCTGGCGCTGGCCACGGCCGCGCTGCGCGAGCCGATGACCTGGGGCGTGATCTGCGCCGCGGCCCTGCCCGTCATGCTGCGTCGCCGTCGCTCGGCCCAACGCGCTCGTCACTCGTAAACGCTTCTCAGGAAAACTTCCATGCGTGTCTGGATTCGCCGCGGCCTGGCCGCATTGCTCGTGCTGGGCGTTGTCCTGGCGGCCGCGATCTTCATGGGCCTGCAGCAGGCCGAGCGTAGAGCGCAGCGACACATCGACGTCAAGGTGCAGCCGGTACCCGTGCCGACGGACGCCGCCGCACTCGAACGCGGCCGCTACCTCTACAGCTCGCGAGGCTGCGCCGATTGCCACGGCGCCGACGGCGGCGGCCGCACGTTCGTCAAGGCGGCCGATGGCCTGCACCTGGCCGGCGCCAACATCACGCGCGCCGCCGGCAGTGCGACGGCAGCGTACCAGCCCGTCGACTGGGTGCGCAGCCTGCGCCACGGCGTCAAGCCCGACGGTCGGCCGCTGCGCGTGATGCCAAGCGAAGACTACAACCGCCTCACCGATGCCGATGTCGGCGCGCTCGTAGCCTACGTGCAGTCGCTGCCGCCAGCACCGGGCGGCGCGGCCGTGATCGAGTTTCCGCTGCCGGTGCGCGTGCTCTACGGCTTCGGGCGGCTCCCCGAAGCTGCCGAAAAGATCGACCACTCGCTGCCGCCGCAGCAACCCGTGGCCGAGGGCGTGAGCGCGCAGCACGGCAAGTACGTCGCCAACATGTGCCTGGGCTGCCACGGCGCCAAGCTCGAAGGCGGCAGGATCCCAGGCGGACCGCCCGATTGGCCGGCCGCCGCGCGCCTGATCCCCGGTGAGGGCAACGCGATGGCGCGCTACGGCGATGCCGACGCGTTCCTTCGCATGTTGAAGAGCGGTAACAACCCGGACGGCCGCGCGCTGGCGGTGATGCCGTTCGCAGCGCTGTCGAAGCTCAGCGACACCGACGCGCAGGCGCTGCACCTGTACCTGACGCAGCTCGGCAGCTAGCTTGCATTGCGCACCACGCGCTGCGGGTACGGAATCTCCACGCCGGCTTCGTTGAGCGTGCGCAGAATAGCCAGGTTGACGTCGCTCTTGACGTTTCCCTGGCCGTTCTGCGGATCGAGGATCCAGAAGCCGATCTCGAGGTCCAGGCCATCGGCGCCGAAGCCGAGCAGACTGACGCCCGGACCCGGGTTGTCGATGACGCGCGGCACTTGGGCGACGGCCCGGACCAGGCGCGGCATCAGCATGTCGAGGTCGCTGGCGTAGGCGACCTGCACCGTGGTGTTGATCGACACCTTGGGGTCGGCCAGCGACGAGTTCTCCACACGCTGCGTCACCAGCATCTCGTTGGGCACGATCGACTCGCGGCCGTTCAAGGAGCGGATCACGGTGTAGCGCGTGCTGATGTCGGTGATGCGGCCCTCGAAGCCATCGACCTTGACCATATCGCCGATGCGCAGGCTGCGTTCGGCCAGGATGACGAAGCCGCTGACGTAGTTGGCGGCAAGCTTCTGCAGGCCCAGGCCGATGCCCACGCCGAGCGCGCCGCCGAACACACCGAGCGC
>JANNJX010000545.1:0-5140 GCA_031396005.1 Burkholderiales bacterium | reverse complement strand
TCCCGTATTCCGCGCACCGGCCACTGAGCCGCCTGCGCCTTTCATGATCATCACCACGAATCGCGAAAAGTCGTTCTCGGTGGGCAGGTACCTCGTGTCACCGCTCACCACGCTCACACCGGCCGGCAATTACGCGCCGTCGGTTTCCATCCGCAGCGGCCAAGGCCGCGCCACGCACGACCGCGTAGTCCGCTTTGTTGCGCGCTTCGGCACCCGTGCCGACGCCTGCCGCTACGCCGCACAACAGGGCTCGAACTGGCTGCGCGACGGCGTGCCCCGGCCCCCATTCGCCATCACCGTCTGACAAGCCCCCAGGAGCGCATTTGGCCAAGGAAGAACTGATCGAAATGAACGGGAAGGTCGAAGAAGTCCTGCCCGACTCGCGCTATCGCGTCTCGCTGGAGAACGGCCACATCCTCGTCGCCTACACCTCCGGGCGCATGCGCAAGCACCACATCCGCATCCTCGCGGGCGACCGCGTCGCCCTCGAACTCTCCCCCTACGACTTGAGCAAAGGCCGCATCACTTTCCGTCACCTCGAACCGCGAGCCGGCGGCGCCCCCCGGCCCAACACGCCTCGTCGCCCCACACGCTGACGCGTGCGGCGATTCAACGAACGTTTTTCAGTTTCACCCCCGCGCGCTGCGGTTATCAAACCCACCCGGTGCGCAATTTCTCTTGCTTGAAAGGCAAACCATGATCTCCAAACTCTACGTCGGCAACCTGGCCTACTCGGTCAACGACGACAGCCTTCGCCAAAGCTTCGCCGAATTCGGCGATGTGTCTTCGGCCAAGGTCATGATGGACCGCGACACCGGCCGCTCGAAGGGCTTCGGCTTCGTCGAGATGGGCTCGGTTGAAGCCGCCCAAGCCGCCATCCGCGGTATGCACGGCAAAACCATCGACGGCCGCGCGCTCGTCGTCAACGAAGCCCGCCCGCGCGAAGAGCGCCCGGGTGGCTTCGGTGGTGGTGGCGGCGGCGGCGGTGGTGGTGGCCGTCGCAGCTACTGAGCTGACTCGCGCCTCACAGCGTGATTCACCGCGGGCCCTTCGGGGCCCTTTTTCATGGTGGCAGTAGAGTGTTGAGCTCCAGCCGCGAGAGAGCCCCGATGAAATACCGCAACCTGGGCAAGAGCCCGCTGCAAGTCTCTGAGCTGTGCCTTGGCACGATGATGTTTGCCGACCAGACCGAACTGGCCGAAGCGCGCCGCATCACCGCGCACGCGCGCGAGCACGGCGTCAACTTCATCGACACCGCCGACGTGTACTCCGTCGGCCTGTCCGAAAGCATGGTCGGCGAGTTGCTGCAAGGTCAGCGCCATGACTGGATCCTCGCCACCAAGTGCGGCAACAAGATGAGCGAGCGCATCAACGAGCAGCAATACTCGCGCACGTGGGTACTGCGTGAGTGCGAGGCCAGCTTGGCGCGCCTGGGCACCGGGTACGTGGACATCTACTACCTGCACCGCGACTTCAACGGCATGGACCTGGAAGAGCCGCTGCACGCCATCGACACGCTGCTGCGCGACGGCAAGATCCGCTACTGGGGCGTATCGAACTTTCGCGGCTGGCGCATCGCCGAGATGGTGCACACCGCACGCCAACTGGGCATGCCCGGCCCCGTGGTTTGCCAGCCGTACTACAACCTGTTGAACCGCCTGCCCGAAGTGGAGGTGCTCGAAGCCTGCCGCCACCATGGCATCGGCGTCGTGCCTTACAGCCCGATCGCACGCGGCGTGCTTTCGGGCAAGTACGCGCCAGGGGTTAAGCCGGCCGAAGGCACACGTGCCGGCCGCGGCGACAAGCGCATCCTGCAGACCGAGTTCCGCGAGGAGTCGCTGGCCATCGCGCAGACGCTGAAGGCGCATTGCGAGAAGAAGGGCGTCGCGCTGCAGCACTTCGCCACGGCCTGGGTGCTGGCCAACAAAGCGGTGAGCGCCGTCATCGCCGGGCCGCGCACGTTCGATCAATGGGCCGACTACTTCGGTGCCCAGGGCGTCACGATCGATGCCGACGACGAAGCGCTGGTCGATTCGCTCGTCGCACCGGGGCATCCGAGCACGCCGGGCTACAGCGATCCGGCGTATCCGCTGGCCGGCCGCATCACGGCCTGAAGAGGACACGACGATGACGATCACCATCACCCGCGACCTCTCGCACAAGATGAAGCACACCGCCACGGTGCGCCAACATGCGATCGCGCTCGACGAACCCGTGGCCAACGGCGGCGAAGACCTGGGCGTCGGCCCGCACGACCTGTACGACAGCGCGCTCGGCGCCTGCAAGGCGCTGACCGTGCTCTGGTACGCGCAGCGCAAGAACATCCCGGTGGAAGACATCCAGGTCACCGTCGAGCGTGACGACAGCCAGGAGCGAAAGGGCGTCTATTGCCTGCGCTCCGTGCTGCGCCTCACCGGCGCGCTGACCGAGGAGCAGCGGCAGGAACTGCTCGCGGTGGCCGGCAAATGCCCCGTGCACAAGCTGATGACGCAGGTGACGACGCACGTGGTCACGGAGCTGGCGCCGGTGGGCGCGTAGCAGCGCGCCTCAGCGCTCGGCGGCGGCCCGCAACGGGTGCCGCAAGACCCACAGCAGGTAGGCCACGAAGACCAGCGCCGAGCCGACGAACAGCGCCAACTGTGCCAGCGCAGGCAACGCCGGCGCGAGCGCGAACAGCAAGGCGAACGGTGCCGCGCCGATGACGGTGGCGAGAGTGTTTTGCGCGAGCGTGGTGCGCGGGCTGAACAGGCCGAGCGCGTACGACAACACGTCGACCGGAAACGTCATGCGCAACAGCACGAGCGAGGCCATGCGCTGACGCGGGTGGATCAGCCTCTCGATGTCGGCATGTCGCTGCACCGACGGAAAGCGGCGCAGGATCAGATCTCGCGCCTGCCGCCCCAACACGAACGATAGCGCCGACCCGCCGCTCCAGCCCAGCAGCAACAGCAGCGCCGTCCACCACGGGCCCCAGGCCAACACGGCCAGCGGCACCAGCGGCAGATTGGTCATCGCCGGCATCAGCACTGCCACGGCCGACGTGACGACGAAGACGACGACGCCCGCAGTCCCATGCGCCGCCAGCGCGGCCTCTATCGGCTCGGCGTACCAGCGCGCGAGCGCCACGCCGGCGACGAACAAGGCCAGCACCCACAGGCCAGCACGAACCGAGGGCCACCACTGCGACCAGGTCAGGGCGCGGCGCAAAGGTGGGGAGGGTGCAGGCATGGTGTGGTGAGCCGCGTCATGCTATGCCGCCGATGCCTTCACCAGGTGTTGCGGCGCTCGAAGTTGTTGCTTGTGCAACACTCGCGCCCTCCGTTTTTTGCCTCCGTCGACCT
Organism: Burkholderiales bacterium; assembly: GCA_031396005.1. Lineage (GTDB taxonomy): Bacteria > Pseudomonadota > Gammaproteobacteria > Burkholderiales > Burkholderiaceae_C > CADEEN01. The sequence goes on along the minus strand of JANNJX010000545.1, from coordinate 1,799 downwards.
CACTGTGCAATCGACCGCTGCTCACCAGATCTCCGCTCAACTCGCCGCCGAGCTGAAGGCCCGGCCGGCGCAGATCGATGCTGCCGTTGCGCTGCTCGACGGCGGCGCCACCGTGCCGTTCATTGCGCGCTACCGCAAGGAAGCCACCGACGGCTTGGATGACGTGCAGTTGCGCGAGCTCGAAGTGCGGCTGGCTTATCTGCGCGAGTTGGAGGATCGGCGTGCAGCGGTGATCAAGTCGGTGGCCGAGCAAGGCAGGCTGACGCCCGAGTTGGCCGCAGCGTTCGGTGCAGCGCCGACGAAGCAGGAGCTCGAAGACCTCTACGCGCCGTTCAAGGTCAAGCGCCGCACGAAAGGCCTGATTGCGCGCGAGGCGGGGTTGGAGCCGTTGGCGGACAAGCTGTTGGCCGATCCGTCGCTCGATCCGAATGCGCAAGCGGCTGCGTTCTTCAATGCCGACGCCGGCTTCGCTGATACACCTGCGGTGCTCGACGGCGTGCGCGATCTGCTCGCCGAGCGTTGGGCCGAGGACGCGGCGCTCGTGCGCGGCTTGCGCGAGTGGCTGTGGGGCGAGGCGCTGTTGGCATCGAAGCTCGCCTCGGGCAAGGACGAGAACATGCCCGAGGTAGCCAAGTTCCGCGACTACTTCGATTACAGCGAGCCGATCGCGCGCGTGCCGTCGCACCGTGCGCTGGCGGTGTTTCGCGGTCGCTCGCTGGAAGTTCTGGATGCACGGCTCGCGCTCGATGAAGTGGCGCAGCTTGGCAAACCATCGCTGGCCGAAGGCCGCATTGCGCGCCACCTCGGCTGGAGCCACGCCAACCGCAAGTGCGATGACCTGATCCGCAAGTGCGTTGCCTGGACGTGGAAGGTCAAGCTCTCGCTGAGCCTCGAACGCGATCTGTTCGCGCGTTTGCGCGAGGCGGCCGAAGCCATCGCCATCAAAGTCTTTGCCGACAACCTGCGCGACCTCTTGCTCGCGGCACCCGCCGGCAAGCGCGTGACGATGGGGCTCGATCCCGGCATCCGCACCGGCGTCAAGGTGGCGGTGGTGGACGACACCGGCCGCGTGCTCGATGTGGCCACCGTCTTTCCTCACGAGCCGCGCCGCGATTGGGCCGGCGCGCTGCACACGCTGGCCAAGCTCGTCGCCACGCATGGCGTGTCGCTCGTCGCCATCGGCAACGGCACGGCGAGCCGCGAGACCGATCGGCTCGCCGCCGAGCTGATCGAACGCGTTCCCGCCACGGCGCCCGAGCATCACATCCAGAAGGTGGTGGTCAGCGAAGCCGGCGCATCGGTGTACTCGGCCAGCGAGGTCGCTAGCCTGGAGCTGCCCGAGCTCGACGTGAGTCTGCGCGGCGCGGTCAGCATTGCGCGGCGCGTGCAGGACCCCTTGGCCGAGCTGGTGAAGATCGAGCCGAAGAGCATCGGCGTCGGCCAGTACCAGCATGACGTTGACCAGCTTGGTCTGGCGAGGAGCCTGAACGCCGTCGTCGAGGATTGCGTCAACGCCGTCGGTGTGGACTTGAACACCGCCTCGGCGCCGCTGCTGACACGCGTCTCGGGCCTGTCGGCGAACGTGGCCAACGCGATCGTGCGCTGGCGCGATGCCAACGGCGCCTTCAAGCGGCGGCGGCAACTGCAGGACGTGCCGGGCCTCGGCGCCAAGACGTTCGAGCAGGCCGCGGGCTTCCTGCGCATCCGCGGCGGCGACGATCCGCTCGACGCGTCGGGCGTGCACCCGGAGACGTACTCGGTGGTGCACAAGCTGCTCGCTGCAACGGGACACGACATCG
>JANNJX010000535.1:0-2958 GCA_031396005.1 Burkholderiales bacterium | reverse complement strand
GCGCAGCGCAAGCAGGCGGCGCACCGCCAGGAGGGAACCGTCGGAGCCATCAACCGCCAGCAACACCCGTTGCAGCCGACCCGGCGCCAGCGCGCCAGCGCCTGCTGCCGCCGCAATGGCCGGCACGGGCACGACCCGGGCTGCCGTCTTGCGCGCGGCCAGCCAACGGCCGAGCAGCACCACGCCGATCGCACAGGCCAGCGGTGCCCCCCAGTGCAGGAATGCCGCGTTCGCGTCGATCCAGGGTTTGTCTATCGGGTCGGTGACCGCCATATCGCCGGCGACCCAGCCAAGCAGGGCCGCCCCGAGCGTGATGATGATCGGGAAGCGGTCCATCAAGGTCAGCAGCAGACGGCTCGCGAAGACCACCATCGGGATTGAGATCGCCAGCCCGATGATCAGCAGAGCGGTGTTGCCCTTGGCCGCCGCCGCCACGGCGATCACATTGTCCAGGCTCATCACCAGGTCGGCGAGCAGGATCGTCTTGATCGCCGCCGCCAGGCCGGTGTTCGTGGTGCCGTGCCCTTCGCCCCCATCTTCGGGGATCAGCAGTTGCACCGCGATCCAGAGCAGCAGCCCGGCGCCGACGATCTTGAGGAACGGCAGCCGCAGCAACTCCACCGCGACGATGGTCAGCCCGATGCGCATGACCACGGCGGCGCCACTGCCCCACGCGACGGCGCGCTTTTGCTGGTCGGCCGGCAGGCCCCGTGCGGCGAGCGCGATCACGACCGCGTTGTCGCCCGACAGGACGATATTTATCCCGATGATCTGTAGCAGGGCAATCCAGAATTCAGGGTCGGTATAGGTCATCGTTGTTCTCCGTCGTCGGTCGATCCGGCCTGTTGAAGGTGCCCGGAACTGTAGAGGCCGCTCGACGAACCGGGGTTCGTAGTTCCACGGATCGCGCGGCCTGGAGCCCGGCGGCGCGCACCTACAGCAGCGCCTTGAGCAGCCGCGCCATCTCCGACGGGTTGCGCGTGACGGTGAACCCGCAGGCTTCCATGATTTCCAGCTTGGCGTCTGCCGTATCGGCGCCGCCGGAGATCAGCGCGCCGGCGTGGCCCATTCGCTTGCCCGGTGGCGCGGTGACCCCGGCGATAAACCCGACGATCGGCTTTTTCATATTCGCCTTGCACCAACGTGCAGCGTCGGCTTCGTCCGGGCCGCCGATCTCGCCGATCATGATCACCGCATCGGTGTCGGGGTCGTCGTTGAACAGTTGCATCACGTCGATGTGCTTCAGCCCGTTGATCGGGTCGCCGCCGATGCCCACTGCACTCGATTGGCCGAGGCCGATTTCGGTGAGCTGCGCCACCGCCTCGTAGGTCAGCGTGCCGGAGCGGCTGACCACGCCGATGCGGCCCTTGCGATGGATATGGCCGGGCATGATGCCGATCTTGATTTCGTCGGGCGTGATCAGGCCCGGGCAGTTGGGGCCGAGCAGCAGCGTCTTCTTGCCGCCGGCCGCTTCCTTGGCCTTCATCTTGTTGCGCACTTCGAGCATGTCGCGCACCGGGATGCCTTCGGTGATGCAGATCGCCAAATCAAGGTCGGCCTCGACGGCTTCCCAGATCGCGGCGGCGGCGCCCGCCGGCGGCACGTAGATCACGCTCACGGTGGCGCCGGTTTGCGCCGCCGCCTCCTTGACCGAGGCGAAGATCGGGATGCTGAAAATCGATTCCCCGGCCTTCTTCGGGTTTACGCCGGCGACGAAGCAGTTCTTGCCGTTGGCGTATTCCTGGCACTTTTCGGTGTGGAACTGGCCGGTCTTGCCGGTGATGCCCTGGGTGAGGACCTTGGTGTCTTTGTTGATGTAGATCGACATGGCTTTCCTAATCAGTTGAGGACAGAGCTGGCCCGCTGCGCGGTCTGCGATCTGTCCCGCAAGGCATCATGCTTTCACCGCCGCGACGACCTTCTGGGCCGCCTCCGCCATGGTGTCGGCGCTGATGATCGGCAGGCCCGACTCGGCCAGCATCTTCTTGCCCAGTTCCTCGTTGGTGCCTTTCATGCGCACCACCAGCGGCACCTGGAGATGAACCGCCTTGCTGGCGGTGATCACGCCGGTGGCGATGGTGTCGCACTTCATGATGCCGCCGAAGATGTTGACCAGGATCGCCTTCACTTTCGGGTTCTTCAGCATGATCTTGAAGGCCTCGGTCACCTTTTCGGGGGTGGCGCCGCCGCCCACGTCGAGAAAGTTGGCCGGCTCGGCGCCGAACAGTTTGATGGTGTCCATGGTCGCCATGGCCAAGCCGGCGCCGTTGACCAGGCAGCCGATATCACCGTCCAGGCTGATGTAGGCCAGGTCGAACTTGCTGGCCTCGATTTCGGCCGCATCTTCCTCGTCGAGGTCGCGCAGCGCCACGATCTCGGGATGCCGGAACAGCGCGTTGGCGTCGAAGTTGAACTTGGCGTCCAGCGCCTTGATGTTGCCGTTGCCTTCGAGGATCAGCGGGTTGATCTCGACCAGGCTGGCGTCGGTTTCCATGTAGACTTTGTAGAGCTTCTTGATCACGTCCACGGCCTGGGCGGTGGAGACGGCCGGAACGCCGATTCCATCGGCGAGTTCCTTGGCCTGTGCGTCGGTGAGGCCGGCGATCGGGTCGGCGAACACCTTGATGATCTTCTCGGGCGTGGCGTGCGCCACTTCCTCGATGTCCATGCCGCCTTCGCTCGACGCCATGAAAGCCACTTTCTGCGACGCGCGGTCCGTCACGGCCGAGACGTAGTATTCCTTCTTGATGTCGGCGCCGTCCTCGATCAGCAGCCGGCGAACCTTCTGGCCTTCCGGACCGGTCTGGTGCGTCTTGAGCTGCATGCCCAGAATCTCGCCGGCAAGCTTCTTGACCTCGTCGATGGAACGGGCGAGCTTGACGCCACCGCCCTTGCCGCGGCCGCCCGCATGGATCTGGGCTTTGACCACCCAGACCGCACCGCCGAGCTTGGCAGCAG
>JANNJX010000524.1:0-2368 GCA_031396005.1 Burkholderiales bacterium | reverse complement strand
AACCTGGAGTTCAAACTGGTCGTCAAGCCCATCGAGGTCAAGAGCCTGGAGGCGGCCAACGTCGAAGGCCAGAGCGTGGCCGTGATGAAGATGCACGGCGTGGCCTTCTTCAAGGACGGCCGCGTGGCGTCCAAAGACTTCATCTACAGCAGCGACTTCAACAAAGGCTCGGGCCCCTACTTCGGCTACAGCACCTATCAGTTCGAGGACGGCTCGACCATCACCGCGCGCTTTGCCGGCACGCAGCGCGCCGGCCAGCCGACGCACGGCGAGTACACCGTCTTGTCCGGCAGCGGCGCCTACGCCGGCGCGAAGGGCAGCGGCTCCTTCGACAGCGTGGCGCACAAGCTCACCGGCGCCAGCCTGCTCAGCGGCAAGTTCTCGATCACGACACCCTGAGCCGGCGCCGCTGGCAAGCTGACACGGCGGGCCAGCGCGCGACGGCGTCCGCGCATGAAGACCGGCTGCCGCAGGCGCAGTCTTCGATGCCGAAGTTCATGGCCACGGGCGCCGCCAGATGGGCAACACGCTCATCGAGACGCTGTTCGTTCGCGCCTGACGTGCCCATAGCGCGCAATACCTCACGACAGCGGCGGCGCGCCGGCATCCGCGGCGCCGCGCTGCCCGTATCTTGTGGGCTGCCGCGTGTTCTGTCGTGGCGCAGCACCCCTCAACAACACGACTTCGCGATGACAACCCAGCCCCAGCCCCGAGCCTCACGCCAACGCCCCGGGTCGATCGTGCCGCCGCTGCTGCTGCTCGTGCTGTCACTCGGTGCGGCCATGTGGTGGATCGGCCAAACCCTGGTGATGCGACAGACCTTGAGCGAAAGCCGCACCGTGGCCGACATGGTGGAAAACATCGGCCGCTGGGCTTCGCAGTACGGCGGCGTGCATGCCAAGACCACTGGCACCGACGCCAAGATTCCGGGCAACTATCTGACGCGCGCGGTGTATTCCGCGTCCGACCATGACGCCTCGGTGTTGCAGGGCGCGCTGGTCAAGACCGCCATCGGCGAGCAGGCGGCGTTGCAGCGCGTCGAGGCCTACCACTGGAAGAACCCGGCGCTGATCCAGCGCGAGGTGGCCGACGTGGTGGCCGCTTCGGGCAGCAAGGCGCGCTTTCGCTTGACGGCGCGCACAGTGCTGAACACGAACAATGCGCCCGATGCCTTCGAGCGCGAAGCGCTCGATGCGGTGCAAGCCGCGGCCGCCGGCGGCGACAAGACGCCCGAGTACTGGAAGGTGCAGTCGGGCACGTTGCTCTACGCGCGCGGGGTGGTGGCGCAGCCGAGTTGCCTGCGCTGCCACGACAAACCCGAGACGGCACCGGAGTTCCTGCGCACCAACACGCAGTTCAACGGCGGCGGCGGCTTCGGCTACGTGGCCGGCAAGCCGGCCGGTCTGATCAGCGTCAAGGTGCCGATGGCCGATCCGCTCGACGCCGTGGTCAGCAGTGCGCCGGTGCAGGCCTGGGCTGCGCTCGCCGTGGCCGGCCTGGCGCTGCTGTGGCTGCTGCTCAACGCCTGGCGCATGCGCCGCGGCTGAGCGCGCTGCACAAAGCCGGGCGCGCCAGGCACGACAATGAAGCGCCCGCGGCCTGCGGTCGTTTCGAGTTGCGCCGGTGTTTCGGCGCGCGCCTTGATCGCCCTCATCGATGAACCTTGCCCTGACCCCTGACCACATCGAGATGGTGTGGCGCCTGCTGGCCGCGCTCTTCGCCGGCGCGCTGATCGGCTACGAGCGCTCGTACAACGGCCGGCCGGCGGGCTTTCGCACGCATGCGCTGGTCTGCATGTCGTCGAGCCTGCTGATGCTGGTCACGGTGTACGAAGCGTCGTGGGTGCGAACGGCGCCCGGCGAGATCCGGCTCGACCCGACGCGCATGGCCCAGGGCATCATGACCGGCATCGGCTTTCTCGGCGCCGGCGCGATCATCAAGGAAGGCTTGACCGTGCGCGGGCTGACGACGGCAGCGTCGATCTGGATCACGGCGGCCATCGGCGTGCTGGCCGGCGTCGGCTTCTATTTTCCGCTGGTGGTCAGCGTGATCCTGACGATGAGCGTGCTGTCGATCTTTCGCTGGATCGAGTCGGCAATGCCGACGCAGGCCTACTTCCAGTTCGACGTGCGCTTGGCGCGCAACGGTGGGCTCGACGAAGAGGCCTTGCGCGAACTGCTCGCCCAGCACGGTTTTTCGATCGCCAACTTCAGCCACCGCTTCGACGGCGAAGGCGGCATCAAACGCCACGGCATGGTGATGCGCACCAAGGACCGCAAGGCGGCGTCGCGCCTGGCCGATGCGCTGGAGGCGCATCCGGCAATCCTCGATTTCAAGATCGCGCCGACGGGCGATTGAGCGCCGCCGC
>JANNJX010000509.1:0-5584 GCA_031396005.1 Burkholderiales bacterium | reverse complement strand
GTGGTGGTCGGCACGATGAAGGCGCTGATGCCTTTCTTGCCCGCGGCCTTGTCGGTGACGGCCATGACGATGGCGACGTCGCCGTTCTTGCCGCTGGTGATGAACTGCTTGACGCCGTTCAGCACGTAATCGTCGCCGTCGCGCACCGCGGTCGTCTTCAAGCCGCCGGCTTCGGAGCCGACATGCGGCTCGGTCAGGCAGAACGCGCCCAGCATGTCGCCGCGCGCCAGCGGCTTCAGGAAGCGCTCTTTCTGCTCGACGTTGGCATAAGCCATCAGGATCGAGCACACCGGGCAGTTGTTGACGCTCACCACCGTGCTCGTCGCGCCGTCGCCGGCGGCCACTTCTTCGAGGATCAGCGCCAGCGCCAGGTAGTCCAGGCCGGCGCCGTCGTACTCGCTGGGCACGGCCACGCCGTAGCAGCCGAGCGCGGCCAGGCCTTTCAGCTCCGCCTTGGGAAAGTGGTGCGACTTGTCCCACGCGGCGGAGTTGGGAGCGATGCGGTCCTGCACGTAGGCGCGCACGGCGTCCTGCACGGCGATGTGGTCTTCGGTGAGCAGCATGGCAGGCAGCCTCGCGATATCTGTCAGGCGGAGATCACGACGCGCGGCGCCAGGCCGAGCTTGACAGCGCGCCGCACAAAGCGCTTGTCGTCGAAGCTGGCCATCGCATCGCAATCGCGGTAACTCGCGTGGTGCAGTGCGTCGGCGAAGTCGAGGCCGCGTTCGACGAGTGCCACGGCAGTCTCCACCGCACCGCGGTCTTCGATGCGCACATGCGACAGGCCGAGCAGATGACGCAACACGCGCACCACGTCGGTAGAAGGCAGGGCGTAATAGCCGCGCAGCACCCACTCGAATTCGAGCAACACGGTCTTGGCCACGGCCAGCGGCTGGCCGCCTTCGATGAGGGCTTGCGCGGCCATCCGTTGGCGCTGTGCCTGCGCATCGCTCTGGTCCTCGACGTAGTAGCGCGCCAGAACATTGGTGTCCAGGCCGGTGGTCACGGCGGCTCAGCGAGTTTTCAACAGGAGGGCTGGATCGAAGTCGGCCGGCACGGCTGCCTTGCGCGACTTGACGAGGCCGAAGCCGCCTGCCCTGACGCTGGCGGGCGCAGCCGCCAGCCGCACTTCGAGATGATCGCGCACGAGCTTGAATTCAAGCTTGCTGCCCTGGCTGATCCCCAGGCGTTTGCGGATGGCCATGGGAATGGTGACTTGCCCTTTGCTGGTGACGGAGGTCGTGCTCATGAGGTGTCCGCAGCGATGTAATACCGGGTAAGTATAAGCCGTGACGCTAACGCCTTGCCCGGTTCGTCAGCACCACCCCGGCCACGGCCAGCGCGCCGCCGACGAGCAGCGCGGCGTCGAGCGATTCGCCGAGCACGAGCACCGAGCTGGCGACGCCGAACAGCGGCACCAGGCTGATGTAGCTCGCCGCCGTGCCGGCGCCGAGCACGGCAACGCCGCGGAAGTACCAGGCGTAGGCGAGCACGGTGGAGCCGACGGCGAGAAAAACCATCGACGCCCAGCCGCTGGCCGACAGCGCCGCCAGGCTGTTGGCGGCGACGGCCGGGCCTTCCATGGCCAGCGCCACGGCCCACAGCAACGCGCTGCCGAAGACCGAACTGATCGCGGTGGCGGCCAGCGAGTCGATGCCGGCCAGCAGCGCGCGCGCGATCAGCGTGTAGCCGACCCAGGTGGCGATGCAGCCGACGAGCAACCATTCGCCGACACCGACGCCGCCGGTGAACAGCTGCCACGGCGCGCCGTGGGTCAAGACGGTGGCGGCGCCGATCAACGCGCAGGCCATGCCGATGGCGATGCGAGCGTTGAATTTTTCCTTGAACAGCCACGCCGCCAGCAGCGTCGTGAAGACCGGGTTGGTGGTGACGACCACTGCGGCGCGGCTGGCTTCGACGCGTTGCAGCGCCAGCATGAAGAACACCGCATAGCCGGCCACACCGATGACGCCGGCCAGCGCCAAGCCCCGCCATTGCCGGGGCGTGAGCCGCGGCAGGGGCGAGGCCTGGCGGCGCTGCTGCCACGCCATCCACGCGACGAGCAGCAGCGCAGCCAGCGAGAAGCGCCATGCCGAGCCGGACAGCGGCGGCATGGCTTGGGCCAACGTGCGCCCGGCCGGCCACGACGCGCCCCAGAGCAGGGCCATGCCGACCAGGCGCAGGTGGACGGCGGTGTGGCTCAACGCGGCGCGCGTTGCATCACGCCGAGGTCTTCGAAGGCGGCACGGTAGCGGAGAAAGAAGTCCTGAACGTCGTCGCGGCTCATCGGCCGCACGCCACCCACACCATCACAGCGGCCCCTCAAGCGTCCGGGTCGAACGCCTTGATGAGGAGTGTGGCACGCGCGACGACGCACACCCGGTCTGCTGCCTTGACCGCGCCGTCGGCCTGCACCAGCCAGCCCTGCAGGCGGCCGCTCCACTCCAGGCTGGCCACCACCCACGCGAACTCGGCGGTTTCGTCGGCGAAGACGGGGCTCTTCAGCGAGAAGTTGAAGTTCAGGCAGAGCAGCTCGCGCAGCTCGCCGCCGTCGGCACCATGGCCGCGCGAGAAGTAGGTGGCAGCCAGGCCGATCAGCTGCGACGTGCTGTGCTGCCCGGCGGCGATGACCTGACCGTGGCGCGAGCGTGCCGCGGCGTCGGCATCGGTGTGCAGCGGGTTCGCATCGCCCGTCTGACGCGCAAACGCGGCGATCGATTCGCTGGTGAACTGCATCGTGCGCGAGCAACGTTCGCCGATGCGCACCGGTGGAGGGGTCGTCGGGCGCAAGGAGGAAATGGCTGCACTCATGAATCCAGCATAGGCGTGAGAGGCGTTGCGTGACCGCCACTCCCTGCACTTGCGGGGTCATGTGGATGGCAGGTTTACAGCCCCAACGTGTCGGCCGTGTTGGCGGCCGACAGTCGAGCCGGCGCGCCAACACTTATTTGTGCCGCGAGGTATCAGACGATGACCTCGTCAGAGCACTTCGATCGCCATCGCCGTGGCCTCACCGCCACCGATGCACAGCGCCGCGACGCCGCGCTTCATGTGCTTCTTCTTCAAAGCGCCGAGCAGCGTGACGACGATGCGCGCGCCCGATGCGCCGATCGGGTGGCCGAGCGCCACCGCGCCACCGTGCACGTTGACGATTTCATGCGGCAGGCGGAATTCGGCCATCGCCGCCATCGTCACCGCCGCGAAGGCCTCGTTGACCTCCCACAGCTCGACGCTCTCGGCGTCCCAGCCCGCACGTTGCAGCACCTTCTGGATGGCGCCGACCGGCGCCGTGGTGAACCACTCGGGCGCCTGCGCATGCACGGCGTGGGCGACGATGCGAGCGATCGGCGTCACGCCCATTTTGTTTGCGCTGGACTCGCGCATCAGCACCAACGCCGCTGCGCCGTCGGAGATGGATGACGAGGTGGCCGCGGTGATCGCGCCGTCCTTCTTGAACGCTGGCTTCAACGTCGCAATCTTGTCGAGCTTGGCTTTGAAAGGCTGCTCGTCGAACTTCATTACCGTATCGCCTTTGGGTGACGCGAGCGTGACAGGCGCCATTTCCCAGGCAAAGCTGCCGTCTTCGTTGGCGGCCTTGCTGCGCTGCGTGGAGGCGATCGCGAACTGGTCCATCGCTTCGCGGGCAAAGCTGTATTTGGCAACGCACTGTTCGGCAAACACGCCCATCGCCTTGCCGCGCTCGTAGGCGTCTTCCAGGCCGTCGATCGCCATGTGGTCGTACAGGGCCGCGGCGCCGTACTTGATGCCTTTGCGCGCGAACGCCAGGTGCGGCGCGTTGGTCATGCTTTCCATGCCGCCGGCGAGCACGGCATTGGCGCTGCCGGCAGCGAGCATGTCGTGGGCGAACATCATCGCGCGCATGCCGCTGCCGCACATCTTCGACAGCGTCACCGCGCCGGCTGCATCGGGCAGGCCGGCCTTGCGCATCGCCTGGCGCGCCGGGGCCTGACCCTGGCCGGCCATCAGGCAGTTGCCCATCAGCACTTCGTCGATGGCGTCGCCAGGCACCTTGGCGCGCTCGACGGCGGCCTTGATCGCGGTGGCGCCGAGCTCCCACGCGGCGAGTGAAGAAAAATCGCCGAGCAGGCCGCCGATGGGCGTGCGGGCGGCGGAGACGATGACGATGGGATCAGCAGACATGACGGGCTCCTTGCAGAGGTTCAGACGGAAAGAAAAGACGTGCCGCCGCGCTCCTCCTGCGCCACACGTTTGATGTAGCACTGGAACGCAGGGTCTTCACCGCGCAGCAGCAGCGGCAGCGCGTTGAAGAAATCATCGCGCCGGCACCACTCGCGCATGTAGTCATCCCACGAGTTCCAGCGCCGGCGTTCGGTGGCGTCCATGGTGTCCTTGTACGCCACCAGGTAGGCGCGCTCGAACAGCGAGATCAGCATGTCGAAGATCACCAGCATGCGTTCGCGCTGTTCGGGGGTGGCATCGGGCAGCGGCTCGTGCGTGCGCAACTGCAGGTCGGCATGGTCGAGCACGATCTTCAAGAAATCGTTGTAGGCGTCGGAGAGATGCTGGTACTGCTCTTCCTCCTCGTTCTCGCGCTCCTTGCGCTGCTCGTAGAAGAAGATGCCGATCGCGAACGGCAGGCCGACCACGGTGACGATGTAGCTGGCGAGTTCGAAGGCCTCCAACATCATGGCGACGGGCCGCCCCTAGCCATGAACGCCCCTCGGGGGCGTCGAGCGGAGCGAGCTTGGGGTCTTGGTCATGCCGCTTTCGCGAACCGTTTCGATTCGTCGTACGGGAACACGTCGTGCACGTGCCCGGCGAGGATGCGCTCCTTGTGGCCCTGCCAGAAATCGGCGTCGAGCAGATCGGCGTGATGCCGCATGAAAACCTCACGCACGCGGTCGTTGCCGAGCAGGAACGGCGCGAAGGTTTCCGGGAACACGTCTTTCGGCCCGACGTGGTACCAGACCTCGCCGCTCATCTCGTCTTCTTCGTTGCGCGCCTCGGGCACGCGGCGAAAGTTGCAGTCGGTGAGGTACTCGATCTCGTCGTAGTCGTAGAAGACCACCTTGCCGTGTCGAGTGACACCGAAGTTCTTCCACAACATGTCGCCGGGGAAGATGTTGGCCGCCACCAGGTCCTTGATGGCGTGGCCGTATTCGATGACGGCATGCTCCACCTGCTCCTTCGTCGCGTCGGTGAGGTAGATGTTCAGCGGGATCATGCGCCGCTCGATGTAGACATGCTTGATGACGATGACTTCGCCGTCTTCTTCGATCACGCTGGCGCAGTGCGCTTTCAGCTCGGCAATCAACTCGGCAGTGAAGCGCGCGCGCGGAAAGGCGACGTTGCTGTACTCGAGCGTGTCGGCCATGCGGCCGACGCGGTCGTGCGTCTTGACGAGCAGGTACTTGCCCATGATCTGCTCGCGCGACGTGTCCTTCGGCGCCGGGTAATGGTCCTTGATGACCTTGAAGACGTAGGGGAAGGACGGCAGGTCAAAGACCATCATCACCATGCCCTTGATGCCGGGCGCGATGCGGAAATGGTCGCTGCTGTGGCGCAGGTGGTAGAGAAAGTCGCGATAGAAAATGTTCTTGCC
>JANNJX010000505.1:0-2257 GCA_031396005.1 Burkholderiales bacterium | reverse complement strand
ACGTCGGCCTCCCACTCCACCGCGCGGTCACGCGGGTTGGTCGGGTTCAGCGTCGCCTCCTTGTAGCTGTAGTCGGGATAAGCCTTCTGCAGCTTGGCCAGCACCTCGGTGGCCGAGAACGCCGGCACCGATTGCGGCAGGAAGCCGTACTTCATCTGCGTTTCCAGCAGCGGCGCGATCTGTGTGGACGTGTACGAGCGCACGGCCATCGCCTTCTCGAGCAGGAAGCGCGCGTGCTGCAGCACTTCCTCCTGCGCATGGCGGTCGAGCAGCGAGCGCGTCACCGTGCTGGTGATGAGCAGGCCGAGCAGAAAGACGGCGATGAAAACGAGGTTGAACTTGACGAGCAGTTTCATGGTGGCTTTGAGTGGGTTCGGTGGAGTCGGTGGGTTCGTGGTGGGTCGTCTACTGGGCTTGTGCACGCGAGCGCGTCGTCGGCAGGTTCACGGTGGCCACGGGCTCGGCAGTGAGGAAGACGGTGGGCGGCAAGGCGATGACGGACGACGCATGCGGCACACCCGACACAACGGCCGTAGCCAACGGCAGCGGCAGCACGCGGGTCGGTCGGCGCAGCGCAGCGCGTGCGCTGCTGCCCAGGCCGACCGTCTTCACGCCGCCGGCGCTGCGCGGGCCGGCGCCGGCCGTGCGCACCGCCGCCGCGCTGCGCTGCGACGGACGCAACAGCGCCATCAACTGCGGCTCGGCGAGCGACCACGGCGCCAGCTCGGCAGCGTCGATCGGCGCGCCTTCGGCGGCATCGAGCGAGCGGCCGCTCCACAACGCGGCGCGGCGCGGCAGCGTGTCGGCCAGCGCGCGCGGCACCTCGCGCAGTCCGGCCAGCCGCGCGCTCACCCGCACCGCGGCCGATGCGCCGTCGCGCGACCAGCTCTCTCCTTCGCGCAGCGCCACCTCGGCGCCGCCGCCGTTGCTGCGCGGCACGAGGGCTAGACCGCGCGACTCGGCAAACGCGAGTGCGGTGCCGTCGGCAGCGCTGTGCGCCAACAGCACGCCGCGCGCATCGCCGGTGACGACGGCATGCGGCAACACCAGTTTGCTGACTGCGGCGCCGGCCGACAACTTGGCCCAGCCGCCGAGCAGCACCGCCGTGGCGCCGACCCAACCCTGCGCCTGCGCGGCGCGGTCCGACAACAACAGCACCTGCGTCGCCGGGCCGAGATCGAGCGCGCGGCCGTCGGCGAACTCGATGCGCGCCACGCGTGTGGTGGCGGTGGTGCGCACGATGTCGTCGTCGCCCAGGGCCAGGCCTTCTGCGCTGTCGAACTTCATCGCACCGCGCAACACATGCACTGCGCCGTCGGTGATCGTCAACACGGCGCGCGGCTCTGCGGCCATCGCCGGCAGCGCAATCGCGCCGACGATCGCCGCGGCCAGTGCAACGTAGAACGCCGCCTGGGCGAGCCTGCTGCGGGTCTGTGCCATTCCTCTGCTCCAGTCCCTCGGAAGGTGAGGGCATGGCGCAAAGGATAGGAAGAGCGGCGGCTCAGGTCATTCGTACTTAAGGGGGAATCGAGGGGGATCTGCGGCTGCGGACTAGGGGGTTCGCGTTAGGGGTGCGGGCCTAACTCACGCGTGCCGTGAGACGCGCGCCATGTTGCATTGTCTAGCTCCCGCCGCAGGCGATTACTCCTGGCGATTGACACCAGGCGGCAAACCTAAGGCTTGATGCAGCGTTCCGGCAGCACAGGTGACGGCTGCTTCGATGTCGTCGCGGGTCAGGTGCGGATAGTTGATGAGCAGGTCGTCGAAGCTGCTTCCGCCACGCAAACACTCCAGAACGAACGCGACCGAGATGCGCGTTCCCTTGATCCGCGGCTTGCCAGCGACCACGGCTGGATTGCAGTCGATGCGGTCGCGCCGGCTCGACTGACTACCTTGGCCTTGCTGCGGCATGACGCGTTGCCTCCTACTTGCGCATCAACGTGCTCTTGCCGAACAAGCTCTCGATCAAATCCACCGCCAACTGCGCCGTCTTGTTGCGCACGTCGAGCGCCGGGTTCAGCTCCATCACGTCGAGCGAGGCCAGGCGGCCGGTGTCGGCGATCATCTCCATGCACAGCTGCGCTTCGCGGTAGGTCGGCCCGCCGGGGATCGTCGTGCCGACGCCGGGCGCGATGTCGGGGTCGAGAAAATCGACATCGAAGCTGACGTGCAAATGCGTGTTGGCGTCGAGCGTCGCCAGTGCGAGCTCCATCGTGTGGCGCATGCCCATCTCGTCGATGTAGCGCATGTCGAAGAC